>JAKUTG010000356.1:0-2218 GCA_022447905.1 Pseudomonadales bacterium
ACAACGTTAAGACTCATGAGCAAATTAACCGCGACGAGCGAAAACTATGGGTCCTCAATTGACCCGTCCTGGCTGGCATATCTCAAGTCAAAAAGCGGGGAAGTTGCTGAAGGGCAACGAACGGTATTCCCCCAAACTCAGCAAGAGATACCTGATCAGTACGTCGTACCGTGTACACAAGAAGCTGTCATTTGCTTCGAGGGAAAGGATGTTGATTCTTTTTTACAAAATCAACTAACCTGTGATATCAAAGACTTAGGCGATGATAGTTTTCTTTTCGGGGCATATTGCAACCCCAAGGGACGAGTTCTAGCGACGTTTCGCCTTTTCCCGATGAATGGTGCCATCTATATGGTGTGTCACCATTCAATTGTTAATTCTTTGCTTGTTCGCCTGAAGATGTTCGTCATGCGCGCGGATGTAACTTTCCGTACCCGTTCTGATTTAACGGTGATGTGCCTCAGCGAACCTACAAAACTGGGGCGTTTCCCAACACCTACTTGGTGCCAAACTGGACCTGCATGGCCCAAAGAATGTTATGCTCATTTAGAACCAATTCAACCGGCACAACTTATTGTTGTCCCAGTGTCTGATGCGATCGAGTTTATTGAAGCAACTGAAGGAAATACTACGCTTCTAGATTCTGATTATTGGAACCTGCTTCAGATCCGACATGGAATTGCCAGTGTTACTGCATCGACTAGTGGTCTTTTTACGCCACAAAACCTTAATCTTGATTTGATATCTGGCGTAAGTTTCACGAAGGGTTGCTATCCAGGGCAGGAAATTGTTGCGCGACTGCGATACCTCGGTCGGGTCAAGCAACGTTTATTACGAGGTAGGATCCAAGACCCGGGCGAAGTCCGGGTGGGTCAGTCGGTTTCTTTAGACGATACAAGGGACAAAAAAGTTGGTGTAATCGTAAACGCCAGCGCCCTGGCGGGAGTCAAAACAGAATGCCTCTTGAGTGTTTCTGGTTTCTTGGAAGTCGAAAACGTTTACTGTTATAAGGATCAAGGTACTGAACAGATCACGACCCTGCCCCTGCCTTATCCGCTTCAATGACCTAGGTAGGAACTGTTACCTATAAATATACGTCTATTTCTCCATCTATTTTTCGATAATTTGAAAAAATGTCTCACCGGGCTTAACCAATCCCAGTTCTGATCGGGCGCGTGCTTCAATCGCGCTCAATCGGCTTTTAATATCAATCACCTCAGCGTGTAGTCGATCGTTTCTCTTTCGCAGTGTCACGTTCTGCTCGGTCAATTCGGTCAGCGTTGAATTTAGAGCAATCAGATCAAGCACACTGTTTTTTCCGCCCCATATAGCGTATTGAAGAAGCACAAAAAGCAACAACAGGATACCGAGCAATACTCTGTGGGACATACATTCCTATCCACTGGATGTCGGAGGTTTTGATGTCGGACCACCTTTCTTATAATGAGGAAAACCCTTCAATCCGGCAAATGATGCTGTCGAACCCAGTTCTTCTTCAATCATCATCAGCCTGTTGTATTTTGAAACACGTTCCGATCTGCACAGAGAACCTGCTTTAATTTGCCCAGCACCTGTGGCGACCGCTAGATCTGCTATTGTCGTGTCTTCAGTTTCCCCTGATCGATGTGAGATCGTGACACCATAATCCGCCGCTTTTGCCATACAAATCGCTTCAAATGTCTCAGACAATGTCCCAATCTGATTAACTTTGATTAATACTGAATTTGCTATTTTACGGTCTATCCCTTTTTTAAGAATTTTAGGGTTGGTAACAAACAAATCATCACCCGTTAGCTGTATACGATCACCGACGACTCGAGTAATCAATTCCCAGCCCTCCCAGTCATCTTCTGCCATCGCATCCTCAATAGTCAAAATTGGATAGCGCTCTATCCAATTCATGATAAGTTGAACAAATTCTTCCGACGTATACGTCTGACCATCGCCTTCTAAACAGTATCGGCCGTCACGGAAAAACTCTGAACTTGCGACGTCCAGGCCGAGGTAAACATCTAAACCTGGTCTGTAGCCTGCCTGGGTTATCGCCTCGAGCACAATCTCTATGGCGTGCTCATTGGAACCTACCTCCGGGGCAAAGCCACCCTCATCACCGCCGCCAGTGCTCAGGCCATTTTGCTTAAGAATTAATCTCAGCGTGTGAAATACATCAGCACCTACCCTGACTGCATCAGCAATACTAGTAGAGACAACGGGTAGA
>JAKUTG010000357.1:0-2218 GCA_022447905.1 Pseudomonadales bacterium
CAGAAGCGCAAACTGCATTGGCAATTGCTATTTTGCCGATTGCCAGCATCGTGGGTAGATTAGTCGGCGGCTGGCTGGTTGATCGGATGTCCATCCGTATGTTTTCCATGGCCATGATGGTTTTACAGGCCCTCTCGCTTAGCTTGCTGTCGGGTGGCTTTAATGTCATCACTCTGTGTGGTGGGCTCGCGTTGTTTGGCCTTAGCGTCGGGAATTTACTGATGCTTCAGCCGCTTTTGATATCAGACGCATTTGGCGTAAGTGATTACGCTCGGATTTTTTCAATCAGTAACCTTATGTCTTCATGTGGTACTGCTGCCGGGCCTGCGCTTCTAGGGTTCGTATATGCTACTAGCAACAATCTTTATACTATGCCTTATGCTGTTGCTGCGGCGGCTGGAGCGCTTGGCCTGGTATTGTTCTTGTCAGGCGGGAAGATAAAAAAGCAATTGTGACAAGTTGAGCAGAGCAATTTACGTTTGAATCCTAAACTTTGCGTGATACATTTAACCACTTGTGCACTAAATTTGAAGTAAATCGCGCTAATGGTTTACCGAAATATCAGGCAGTACTGTCAGGAGCCTCAGAGCAGCCTTGTTTCTAAAGTTAAAATAATTTGCCATGAGCCTGCCTGAGTTGGATCCACAGTTTTTTCCTTACTTGCGCGAGCCACCGCGACTCTCCTATACAAATCCTGAAGATCCCTGGGTTACCCGATATTTGACCTCTTCATTGGAAGTACTTCTTGGTCGGAACAAGGTTGAAAAGATCTACTACCGATTAAAAGAAAAAGATTTCAATATTTTTTCCTTCTTTGAAGACGCGTTAAAGGAAGCTGACATACGTGTCGAGTTCGATCACAGCAAGCTGAACGCAGTCCCCAAGCAAGGCCCATTAATGTTTGTGGCGAATCATCCATTCGGTGTGGTGGATGGCGTTGTGCTTTGTGATCTCGCAGCAAAAACCAGGGGGGACCTGCGCATCATGTTGCATGCTTTGCTATGCCAGGATAGACAACTTGCGCCCTATTTCCTGCCAATCGATTTTGGGGAGACCAAGGAAGCGCTCAAGACCAATATTCGCTCTAAACAATTGGCTCTGGAATCTCTTTCGAAGGATATACCGGTCCTGATATTTCCATCGGGCGGGGTAGCTACAGCGGATAAGCTTGGGTTCGGTCGAGTCCAAGATGCGCCTTGGACAACTTTTGCTGCCAAGATTATCCGGGATGCAGAGGCGACAGTAGTACCGTTTTATTTTCATGGTACGAATAGTCGCAAGTACCATGTCGCTGCGCACATAGCAGAGCCCCTGCGAGCGGCTCTGCTGATTAATGAGGCGCTTAAAAAGTTTGGTAAGACCGTGCGAGTCGAGATTGGTCAACCTCTTAGTTGGGAGGTGTTAAGAGAGCAGGGCGGAAGAAACCAACTAACGCGTTATCTCTATGACAAGGTGCAGGAGTTGCAGTCACAGAGTCTTTCTGCTTAGGGGAAGGAGACCGATACACATAACATTAGTTAGGCAATTTTGCCAAAAAGGCTGCTCCAGTATTTAGGTGCTCGGATTACATTGCCATGCTTGTCAGTCCAAACGTGCTTAGTGAAGCCGGATACAAGGATTGCTTCAGTGTCGGGGTGAATAACTTCGTAAGCAAAAGTCATTTGGCGGCTCCTGTTTTCTTCCACCCAGGTGCGTATTTTTACTTGCTCTCCGAAGCTCAGACTGCCCACCAAACGGACTTTCAGCTCAGTAACGGGTAGCCGGCAGCCATCCGCTTCAATGTGGGCATAATCGCTGCCAATGTCTCGCATGAGTTGGCAGCGACCTACTTCAAAGTAGACCAGATAGCTAGCGTGGTGAACTATGCCCATTGCATCAGTTTCTGCGTACCGCACGGGAAACTCAGTCTCCAACACCAATTGGTTATTGTCTTTTGACATATCTCTGACCCCTTTCCTTTAAAGTCAGCCTCTATTATATACATGAAGTACAACCAACAGAGCGAAGCGTTATTAGGCTGCGTGAGAAAGAGAATTTTTGATCAGACAGATTGTGCTGGACGTATTAATTCTGATAGGTTGAAAATCTCTTATCGGTCTGAAATACTAGCTTTTTAATTGCCTTAGAACTGTTCAAAGGCTTTTACGAGTGTTCCCAGCGAGTTCATTGATTTTCTATGCGAATCTTTTTGTCTATAAGCACGGCAGTTTGTCTGTCA
>JAKUTG010000358.1:0-2211 GCA_022447905.1 Pseudomonadales bacterium
GGTTATCCGCTCTTGTCTTAGGGGCTTATACTCTCTGCATATTTGGCATTTTTATTGTGCACCCTGAAATAAATTACGGGACTTGGAAGGCGATTTTTGACAATAACTTGATGCGAGTTTTCAGCGTAGTTACATTAGTTGCAACATGCGCGCACGGCTGGATTGGGTTGTGGACGGTATTTACCGATTATTTTACACCTCGGCTTTTTGCGGCACGGGCAACTGCCATAAGAAAGGCCTTCCAAACGGGCAGCACCTTTCTAATTGCTGTTTATCTTTTTTGGGGTATACAAATTCTTTGGGGCAGCTGAATGGCAGGTCTTCGTAGTATTTCTTTTGATGCTGTAATTATTGGCGGTGGAGGCGCAGGCATGCGAGCCGCACTGCAGTTATCGCAATCAGGATATAAGACGGCTGTAATGTCCAAAGTATTCCCGACAAGATCGCACACTGTGTCCGCGCAAGGCGGCATTACAAGCGCGATAGCTAGTGCAGATCCAGACGATGATTGGCGTTGGCACATGTATGACACAGTTAAGGGGTCCGATTATATAGGTGATCAAGATGCCATCGAATATATGTGTAGTGAAGGGCCTCAAACTGTATTCGAACTGGAGCATATGGGACTGCCATTCTCCCGTACGGAAAGTGGCCGTATTTATCAGCGCTCTTTCGGGGGGCAGTCAAAGGATTACGGTAAAGGTGGACAAGCTGCGCGAACATGTGCGGCTGCGGACAGAACCGGACATGCACTCCTGCATACGCTTTATCAGGGAAATCTCAAAAATAACACTGTCTTTTTAAATGAATGGTATGCGATCGAATTGGTCAGAAATCAGAACAGTGAAGTCGTGGGTGTAATAGCTATTTGTATTGAAACGGGTGAAACCGTGTTCGTTCGTTGTAAGGCAACTGTCTTTGCTACTGGTGGCGCTGGGCGTATTTATGCTTCTACTACAAATGCATTGATTAATACCGGAGATGGTTTGGGTATGGCTTTGCGTGCAGGGTATCCAATACAGGACATGGAAATGTGGCAGTTTCATCCTACCGGGATACATGGGGCTGGCACACTAGTAACAGAGGGTGGTAGAGGAGAAGGAGGTTATTTGATTAACAAGGATGGCGAGCGATTTATGGAGCATTATGCGCCAAAGACTAAAGATCTAGCCTCACGCGACGTCGTAGCCCGCTCCATGATGTTGGAAATTCTGGCAGGGCGTGGGTGTGGAGAAAAAGGTGACCATCTGATGCTGAAACTGGATCATCTTGGGGAAGAAGCGCTAGTTTCAAAACTACCTGGCCTTCTAGAGTTATCGAGGACATTCGCTCATGTTGACCCAGTCAAGGAGCCCATCCCTGTAGTGCCTACCTGCCACTACATGATGGGTGGCATTCCCACAAATTTGCATGGGCAAGCCTTAACTCAGAATAGCGAGGGGGACGACGAAACCTTGCCGGGATTATTTGCTGTAGGAGAAGCAGCTTGTGTTTCCGTGCATGGCGCCAATCGGCTCGGCGGCAATAGCCTTCTTGACTTGGTCGTGTTCGGTCGAGCCGCTGGCAAGCGCATTAAAGAAATGCTGGACCAGGGCCTAGAACAACCCGTAGCTTCGGAGTCAGATATCGAACAGGCGTTGAGCCGGTTAATCCGCCTTAATGAGTCCACCGGCGGGGAAAATGTGGCTGAGCTTCGGTCTGAATTACAAAGTGTGATGCAAAATCAATTTGGTGTTTTCCGTAAAGCTGAATTCATGCAAGAAGGCATCGAAAAGCTGAACAACCTGCGAGATCGAATTGGAAATGTGCACTTGGAGGACAAGAGTGCGGCATTCAACACGGCTCGCATAGAAGCTTTGGAATTGGAAAACCTGTTCGAGGTTGCTGAGGCAACTGCAGTTGCTGCGGAAGCTCGGAAGGAGAGTCGCGGGGCTCATGCTCGGGATGACTACCGGGAGCGCGATGATGAAAATTGGTTGTGTCACTCTTTATATTTTCCGGATGAAAAGAGAGTCGGTAAGCGCGAGGTTAATTTCTCACCTAGCAACGTTAAAACATTCGAGCCTACGGTTAGAACTTATTAATAGATTAAGCAAATAACAGAAGAGCCAAAAGAAAAGTGTTAATCAGTATTTATCGTTTTAATCCTGAGACTGATATTGAACCTGTAATGGAGAATATTGAAGTCGAGGTACCTCTGGATAAAGACCT
>JAKUTG010000359.1:0-2204 GCA_022447905.1 Pseudomonadales bacterium
TTATAAAGATCCGTGTTTTCCCAGTCTTTTAGAGCAACATAGCTATTCAACATACGCTCCACGTGCGGAATCTGCTGAAGTGAGTGCAAGCAATCGTTAATACGATTGACATGAATAGCTCGGTCAAAAGTTTCAACAGCTGCGTCATGGTCACCCTGCTGCTGCTGCAAAAGGCCGAGCGCAAAAAGCTCTTCTACGAGGGCGTGGTCCCAGGCTCCCCCTATGTACTCTATTTCTTCAACCGCGGAATTGTACGCCCTAATGCCCTCCTCACGACGGCTATACTGCGGGTCATCTTCGGGGTTTGGTTGTTCCTGATAAAATGGTTCAGGCGCCACTGAGTCAATACCCTCCTCCAGCACTCTCACGATATCGAGATATAAAAGGCGGTTATTTAAGTTAGTGGATTGTTGCGGCAACTCAGTGTCTGAATCAGCTTCCTGAGCATAAACTGGAAATACGTATACCAAACCCGCTATAACAGTGAGATTCAGGCAAGTTTTTTTGATCGGGATTAGCATGTGTAAAATTCAAGCCGGCTGATAGCGGGAAAAAGAATCCCGCGAGAACTAAAGCTATCTTGCATCACGACATTCGAGAACATTCATTTATAACACCTTGAAAATTAGTGGTAAACAACCTCCAACCACAAATAATGAAATCACAATTAGCCAAACATTTGCTAAAAGGCTTTTTCCCGGGTCTCTGCGGACAATAAAATTTTAATTAAGTTTGGAGAGCAATAAATTTCCGTAGCCATCAGAACAAGCAGCCCAACCTGCTTCAACAAAAGTTGTTGATGAATATTCTGTGATTATCGCAGGGCCCTGTATTTCCTGATTCGCCGAAATTTCGTTTCTGGCCAATACCCTGGGCAGCTCATTTTCACCATAACTCTCGGTGCTTTTCTCCCCATAGCTGTCTGGCTCAGCCGCTATTTCCGGGAACGTGACCTGTGGGCCATGGTGGACTACTTTAACCCGCAGGTTGACTATTTCAGTGTCAGCTTGAAGGGCATATCCATAACGAGTCCGGTGCAGGGTTTTGAAAGCTTCTTCTGTATTCCGGAGATCATCCCAGGGCACGTTCAGCGTGTAAGATTGTCCGATGTAACGCATATCGACACTGCGCTTTACGACCAAATTTTCCACCAGCAAATGCTCCCCAACTAACTGCTCCTTTCCATGCCTAGCTAATTTTTCAAACTGGTTTTCCAGGTTCTCAGGCTGTAATTTCTTGAGGGCAGCAGAAACAGTCCGAGTAAACTGCCTGCCTTGGTCGGCAACAAGCATACCCAGGGCTGAAAAGACACCACTATACACTGGCACTATTGCACGGCTCATCTGCATAGCTTCGGCTACCGAACACACATGCAGACCACCAGCACCCCCGAAACTGGCCAACAAAAATTCCTTCGGATCGTAGCCTCGGTTAACCGAGATCATCCGAATAGCTCCTGCCATATGTTCCGTGGCGATTCTGACGATACCGAGCGCTGTCTCTTCAATGGGCAATCCGATTTTATTTGCCAGCTTTTCAATGGCTGACACCGCGAGCTGCTTATCGAGTTTCATATTATCAGCAAAAGCCACATCATGAATTAACCTTCCCAGCACTAAGTTGGCATCAGTAACGGTTGCGTCCTTACCACCTTTGCTGTAACAAGCCGGTCCCGGGTCGGCTCCCGCGGACCGAGGCCCCACCTGCAACATGCCGCCGCTGTCGATAAAGGCGATCGAGCCACCCCCAGCACCAATAGTGTGCATATCTACCATAGGCACACCAATTGGGTAACAACCGATAACCCCCTCAGTGGTCATATTGATTTCACGATCAAGCAATGCCACATCAGTTGATGTCCCTCCCATATCGAAACTGATTATCTTTTCAACACCGATCTGTTTGCCAAGAAATTGAATGGCCGTTAGTCCACCAGCCGGACCCGATAACAACAGATTAACAGTTGCGTCCTGGGCTTTCTCTGCCGCAATGGTTTCACCGCTTGATTGCATAATTTGTAGCGGGCAATCACCCAACTCCGCTTGCAGGCGTTTAAGGTATCCACTTACAACCGGCCCCAAGGCTGCATTAAGCCATGTTGCGACACCTCTCTCGTATTCCTTGTAGACTGGTAAAACTTCCGATGAACGACTCACGAAAACGGGCGCGATAGTTTTTCTGATTCGTTCTTCGATTGCCCGCTC
>JAKUTG010000036.1:0-13278 GCA_022447905.1 Pseudomonadales bacterium
AGCAACGCCGTGATTTCTGCTGTAGTGCACGAATTCGATATAGCTATAACTACATCATCACTGGTGATCATTCCTATGTCCCCGTGACTCGCCTCTGCCGGATGGACATACATCGCTGCAGTGCCGGTACTTGCTAAGGTGGCAACGATTTTTTTCCCAATATGCCCGGATTTCCCTATACCTGTGACGACTACTCGACCTTTACAATCGAGAATAAGAGAACATGCCTGTTCGAAATTATCACCAATACGAGATACCAGAGCACTTACTGCCTCTTTCTCGATTTCAATGGTACGGATTGCACTGGCGACGAGTGGGGATTTTGAGTTCATGGTTATGTTAAAATTTTTGGAAGAGAAGCACTGGTTTAGGTTCCTAATTGAATCAGCATAACCGTAAACCAGCCACAGTAAATTGACAAGAAGATCAAGCCGCACACGCGTCCAATCATCTTCTTTCGCTTGATCCCACGGTAGCAATAGTAAGAGAGTAACAGAGTCAGTGCCAGTACTACTAGATAGTCGCGACTCAATAGTAATGGTTCGATAGGTCCAGGGCTGAACAAGCCAGGGAAAGGGAGCACAGCAAGTAAATTCAGGATATTTGATCCGAATATAGTCCCAATTACCAAGTCGTGCTGACGTTTTAACGCACAGGTTACCGCTGTAGCTAATTCCGGAAGGCTGGTGCCCACAGCAACGATGGTCAGCCCAATAATGGCAGTTGACACACCGAGACTTTCGGCGATAACAGAAGCTGCCAACACAAGAAATTCTGCAGAACCAATTAGTAATACTAATCCCAGTAAAAGATAGGCTATCGCCTGTAGCTTGCTTACATTGGGGAGGTCTGCCTGCTTAAATTCAGGTGGAGAATCAGTTCTTTTCTTGATTTGCCGGTAAGCAAATAAAGCTGTAATTCCTAACAATACGAGAGCATCGAACATGCCGACGTACAAGTTAAATAGGAGCGCACCTGTGACTAGTGTAACCAGCAACAATGCGGGTATTTCATCATCAATCAAACTAGTCGGTTCGAATGGTAAACGTATCAAACTGCCCGGTGGTTTCAATGGGCTAATAATGGCAGCTACTCCGAGAGCCACACCGACATTGAACAGGTTGGAGCCAAGTGCGTTCCCTATTGCCAATTCTGGTTCGCCTGCCAGGGCCGCAACGGCAGACGAAAACACCTCTGGTGCGGATGTTCCGAATGCGACTATAGTAAGACCTATCACTAAGGGGGATACCCCAAGGCTGCGAGCTAAAGCTGAAGCGCCGGACACAAGCCAATGAGCTCCCAAGATCAATCCAACGAATGCGAGGAAGATAATGACTGTGGCTGAGGGAATACTTAGCAATTCTGTGTGCTTTCGATAAAGCCGATAATTAGAAGGGTCTTTGACTTTGTTTGCAAGTAATAATTTATTGCGATAGGTAATTCATGTAAACTGGCCTCCCTCAAACATGGTTCAGTCGTTATTATGGCCTGAATATCCATGCTCAATATGCTTTCAGCGGAGAATCAACAGGGATGGATTTCCATGCATGTAAAGCCATTTGTTATCGTGGGTAATATGAGAGATAGACTAATGAAATTATTAAACAAAATTTTGGCAATATTATGCTTTTTTATGGCCATGCAAAACATGCTTCATGGGCAGGAGCTAACGGCTGTCGAGACTGCTGAGTTGGGTGTTGAAAGCTTGCTAAAAACCGTCCTTGAGTCTAAAGATTTCTTCCTCACTGACAGGGAACGCTATTTTTCAGCAGTGGGAGAAGCAGTTAGCGCTACCGTTGATTTCAATGCAGTTGCCGAAGTGGTTATGTCGAGTTACGCAGATTCAGCCACTGCCGAACAGAAGCAACGATTCGCAGATATCTTGAAAGCCGCGTTAACCAGTTTTTATTGCGCAGCGTAGGTATCCTATAATGGTCAGGAGTTGGCTTTTCTTCCTCCAACCAATCCTGAAGCTGATCCAAGGGCCGATACCCTGGTCGGCATGGAGCTGCGCGGTAGTGACAGTAATCTCATGCTTCAGTATCAGATGTTTCTCAACGAAAACGATGAATGGAAATTGAAAAACCTAAGCCTAGCGGGAATAAACCTTGGTCGTCAGTACTTCACTCAGTTTTCGGCCTTAATGATACAACACAACAACGACATCGATCTGGTTCTCGAAAACTGGAAATAGTCGAAACCGTAATTTTTTAAAAGGCTAATTCTTGGATTCAGATCAGATAAGGGAACTGTTGTCGGAAGCAATGCCGGATTGTGAGATTGTCATCGAAGGCAGCGACGGTAAGTATCTTGTTACAGCTACAGGAGATGTTTTCCAAGGACTCACCGCGGTAAAACGGCAGCAAATTGTCTACCAGATTCTCAACGAGCACATCGTAAGCGGCGTTATTCATGCGGTAACCATGCGCCTAATGACTGCTAAAGAGCGAAGTGCGTCCTGATACCTAGATTTCGTCCTCGATTGCAATGGATAAGTTGATTATTAATGGAGGTGTGAGCCTCGAAGGAGAGATTCGAATAGCTGGAGCTAAGAACTCTGCGCTACCTATACTTGCGGCGACGTTACTGACCCACGATACGGTGCAGATTTGCAATCTCCCGCATTTGTACGATATTACGACGATGCTTGAGCTTCTGGGATGTATGGGAGTACAACCGGTAATTGACGAAAAGCTCAATGTAGAGGTGAACAGTAGTTCGATAAAGGATTTCAGCGCCCCTTACGAGCTGGTAAGAACTATGCGAGCCTCGATTCTAGTATTGGGGCCGCTATTGACTCGTTACGGAAAAGCGGAAGTAGCACTTCCCGGAGGATGTGCTATTGGTAGCCGTCCGGTAAATTTGCATATTAGCGCATTAGAAGCGATGGGTGCGGACATCAAAGTTGAGGGCGGGTATATAAAAGCCTCGGTCGACGGTAAGTTGAAGGGTGCTCACATATTCATGGATCTGGTAACTGTAACAGGAACTGAAAACGTGATGATGGCGGCAACTCTCGCCGAAGGCGAAACTGTTATTGAGAATGCCGCTCGTGAACCCGAGGTAGTTGATCTTGCTAATTGTCTGGTCAAGATGGGAGCTGATATAACTGGACAGGGTACAGACACCATCGTGGTTAATGGTGTTGAAGAGCTAAAGGGCTGCAGTTATTCAGTAATGCCAGATCGTATTGAAACTGGAACTTATTTAATCGCAGCTGCCGCAACCCGTGGACATATAAAGCTTAAGGACACCAGGTCTGACATACTGGAGTCGGTATTAAGTAAACTTGAGCAGGTTGGCGCGAAGATTAAAGTTGGCGACAACTGGATAGAATTGGATATGCGTGGAAAACGACCCAAAGCGGTGTCTTTGCGCACTGCGCCTTATCCAGCGTTTCCAACTGACATGCAGGCCCAATTCACAGCCTTGAATTCTGTGGCAAATGGAACTGGGTCTATTACTGAAACCGTGTTTGAAAATAGATTCATGCACGTCCACGAGATGAATCGCATGGGGGCATCCATGCGGGTAGAAGGGAACACAGTAATCGTTGAGGGAGTTAAAACATTAAAAGGAGCGCCAGTTATGGCTACAGACTTGCGCGCTTCTGCCAGTCTAATCATTGCAGGCCTCGTCTCTGAAAATGAGACGAGTGTGGATCGAATTTATCATATTGATCGTGGTTATGAATGTATCGAAGAGAAGCTACAACTATTGGGGGCGCGAATTCGCCGGGTACCTTCCTAATTCCGCTGTCGTTCCCACCTAATTTTGAAAAACAATTAAACAATTAAACAATTAAACAATTAAACAATTAAACAATTAAACAATTAAACAATTAAACAATTCAATGAATACCCAAAACCTGGTCATAGCTTTAACTAAGGGTCGGATACTGGAAGAGACATTACCGCTATTCCGGCAGGCAGATATTGCTCCAAAGGAGGACATCTCAAAGAGTCGTAAACTGCTTTTTGAAACTAACCACGATAATGTAAAGTTAATGGTAATTCGAGGTTCAGATGTTCCGACTTATGTTGAATTTGGCAGTGCAGACATGGGGGTGGCAGGTAAAGACTTGATCCTTGAGCATGGAAGTGAAGAATTCTATGAGCCGCTTGATCTAAAAATTGCAACTTGTCGATTGATGACAGCTGAATTGGTGGGATCAAATCCGGTTTCTGATCGACTTAGGGTTGCTACTAAGTTTACCAATATCGCTAAAAAATACTTTGCTGAGCAAGGTAAACAGGTTGAATTGATTAAGTTGAATGGCGCGCTGGAACTGGCGCCTTCTCTTGGGTTGGCGGATTCTATAGTAGATATAGTAGATAGCGGGGAAACTCTCAAAGCTAATGGTCTTGAACCTAAAGAGTTAATAGCCAACATATCTTCTCGGGTAATTGTGAATAAGGCTTCCTTGAAAATAAAAAATGCCATAATCCGGGATATCCTAGCCGATTTGCGAGAAGCCGTTGAGGCTGGTCAGTCTCGACAGTAAATATACGAAAATAGAATAAATTGTCATGGTTGATAATTCCCTCACAATTAAACGGCTGTCCACCGCAGATGTGGGCTTTGAGAAAAAGCTAGCCTCTCTGTTGCAAAGAGAAATACTAACGACAAATGAGGTTACGAGTGTTGTGAGCCAAATCCTTGGGGCCGTTCGGCATCGAGGAGACCAAGCTGTGATCGAATATACCAAAAAGTTCGATGGTTTCTGCGCGAAATCAGTTACGGATTTGTTGGTAACCCGGACGCAGATGGAGGTATCACTGGATCAGATAGCACCCAAGCAACGCCAAGCGCTTATACATGCTGCTGAGCGGATTCGCCGTTACCATGAAAGACAGAAACAATCATCTTGGCACTACGAAGAGCCAGATGGTTCAGTTTATGGTCAAAAGATAAGTCCGTTAAAAAGGGTTGGAATTTACGTGCCGGGTGGCAAGGCGAATTATCCATCTTCGCTATTAATGCAAGCAATCCCTGCACAGGTAGCAGGTGTCACAGAAATTATTGTCACAGTTCCTACAGCTTATGGTGATGATGGAAATTTGGTATTCGCGGCAGCAGCACTGGCTGGAGTAAGCCAGCTATATACAATCGGAGGAGCTCAGGCGATTGGGGCATTGGCTTACGGTACCGAAACAGTTCCTCGCGTAGACAAAATTACCGGCCCTGGGAATATCTATGTTACTGCCGCCAAGAAGCAGGTTTATGGTGAAGTAGGGATCGATATGTTGGCAGGGCCATCAGAGTTAACTATCATCTGCGATGGTAAGACCGATCCAGATTGGATCGCTATGGATTTGTTTTCACAAGCAGAACATGATGAAAAAGCTCAATCTATCCTTATTAGTACCAGCAACGATTATCTGGAAGAAGTCCAAGCAAGCATAAATAAGCTTTTGCCAAATATGGAACGTCGCCGGATTATTGAAGCTTCATTGCTTAGTCGCGGTATTTTCATACTGGCGGAGGATATTGAAAAGGCTGCGGTCGCCAGCAACTTGATAGCACCTGAACATCTTGAGCTTTCGATGGATGACCCGGAAGCAGTGCTCAGTTATATTGATAATGCGGGTGCAATTTTTTTGGGTAGACACACTGCTGAGGCGCTTGGGGATTACTGCGCAGGACCCAGTCACGTGCTACCGACATCCGGCACCGCCAAGTTTTTCTCTGTGCTTGGGGTTTATGACTTCCAGAAACGAAGTTCTATAATCAAGTGTTCGCCCGCTGGCGCAAACAAGCTAGCTATAACAGCAGCCGAATTGGCTCGTAATGAACATTTACAGGCTCACGCGCTGTCTGCAGAATATCGGCTCAATGAAATGCTTGATATAGAAGAGTCATAAACGGGAGAAGCGTTGCGGGAAGTCCTTTCGGGTTCGCAAGCAGCTTCCGGCTAAACAACCGGTTCGCTAGGTTTCAATGATTAAAGCCTCGCCAAATCCCAGAGTGACCGGCAAGTTGAATGTTTGACCATTGCGGTAGACTTGCACAGTGATTGTGTCACCGGGGTTTTTGTTACGAATCTCCATCATTATGTTTTGGCCATCGATGACTGGCGTTTCTTCGACGCGGGTTATCACATCTCCAGGCTGAATGCCGGCGCGCTCGGCGGCGCCACCTCCATCTACGTTTTCGACCAGCATACCCCGAACGTGATCGACACCGAAAAACAGCTGGCTGGATTGCTCATTCAATGCCTCGCCGGTTAGAACGCCTAGGTAACCCGAATTTGCAACAATAGCTTGTTTCACTAGTTCTTCCATTACAGAAACTGCAATACCAGCAGGAGTAGCAAACCCGATTCCTTCGAAATTGCCTGATTCTGAAAATATGGAAGAGTTAAGTCCTACCAGCTTTCCATTGGTATCGATCAAGGCGCCTCCTGAGTTGCCCGGGTTAATAGCAGCGTCAGTTTGAATGATCGAGACCGATGAATCTGAATTGTGTGTAAGAGCGCTTACAATACCTTGTGATACAGATTGACCAATATTTCTAGGGTAGCCAATTGCAAAAACAATATCTCCAACTTCTAGCTGCCGATCGTCGCCTATTTTAATAGGTGCCAGGTTGTCCATATTAATGTGCAACACAGCCAAATCGTTTCCTTTATCCCAAGCAACAACAGTCGCAGGAGTACGTCTACCGTCACTAATAGTAACTTCTGTATCGAAAGCGTCGAATAACGTATCAACGACATGCAGATTGGTTAGAATAAAGCCTTGCTCGCTGATGATAACACCTGAACCAAGACTGTCTCTTTCACCTAGATATAGATTCACCCTGTCTTCAGCGGCACGTTCAATGGATTCCACGTTTACGCTTGTAGCATTGATGCTCACAACGGAAGGCGCAGCTTTTCTGATAGCTTCTGCGAAAGATGTAGTATTGGTAAGAAGTTCCCAAACCTCGGGTATTTCAGCTACTTGCTGGCTAAGTTCACTGAGTTTCTGATACTGAAGATAGACAATAGCAACAAGCAGGCCATAGATTATGGGCCAGCTTGCAAATCGAAGTATTTTTAGTAGCTGCTGCATTAGCCAAGTACCTAAGTTGACAGGAAACCACTATGGTATGATTCCTGACTCAATTCAATATACAGCGTTGTCGAGGTCCTTTCCAATGTCTGTGAACCTGAAAGAACTCGAATCTGAACTCAATAATCTATTAAAACCTGAACAGTTCACTGACTATTGCCCAAATGGTCTTCAATTGGAAGGTCGGTTTGAAGTCAATAAAATTGTAAGTGGTGTGACAGCTTGCCAAGCACTTATCAGTGCGGCAATCGAAAGTAGTGCTGATGTATTGTTAGTACATCATGGGTATTTCTGGCGTGGTGAAGATCAGACTATTACTGGTTTAAGAAAGAATCGAATCCAATCGCTCCTAGAACACGACATCAGTCTTTGCGCGTATCACTTGCCGCTAGATGCCCACGAAGAATTCGGCAACAATGCTCAACTTGCTCGTAAGTTGGATCTTGTTATAGAAGGTGTGCTTGATAAAAATGCAAAGAATCCGATTGTTTTTAAGGGCAGGTTAGAGAATCCCTGTACTTTTAATGAGTTCAGCCGCTTACTCGCAGAGCGTTTGGCTAGAGAGCCGCTGGGAATAAGAGGTTTAGCTGAGAAGATTAAGACCATAGCTTGGTGCACTGGTGCAGGCCAAAACTATATCGGAATGGCTGCGGACGCGGGAGTTGATGCCTATCTAACCGGCGAAGTATCCGAAGCCACAGTGCATATTGCGAGAGAATCAGGATTACATTTTTTTTCAGCCGGGCATCATGCAACGGAGCGCTACGGTGTTCAGGCAGTTGGTAATTATCTGGCTCGTAAATTCAATATTTGTCATGAATTTATCGATATTGATAATCCTGCATAAAAAGCGTGTTCTACGCGCATCTGAAAGTTGTTGTGGGAAATCTCTATATTATTTCTTCCTCTTCCATTAGTTTTATTACTTGGTCAAGACATTCCTCAATGGACAATTGATCAGTATCTAGTTCTAGGTGAGTATTTTCAGGTGGGCTATAGAGAAAGGATAGCCCGGGAATATCTGTTGATTCAGATCCTTCTGCCGCGGCATACAATCCGCTTGGGTCACGCTGGATACAGACTTCCATAGGTGGATTTAGATAAACTATATAGCAATTATTCTTGCCGATTACGCTTAAGGTATGTTCCCGAGAATCGGCGTTCGGTGCTACGAAAGAAGCACAGCAGATTACTCCAGAATCGTTAAGGAACCTAGCAATATGGGCACTTCGTCTTAAATTTTCGGCTCGACCCTCTGAATCATGTGACAGATCTTTGCTGATACCCAGTCGCATTGCCTTGCCATCCAGCACGGTGCTTATGCGACCTCTATCGAATAGTTTACGCTCCAGCCCATGGGACAATGTTGATTTGCCAGATCCGGACACGCCGATAAACATAATGGTTGCTGGTTTCTGACCATAGCGCGCAGCGCGTTCTTCCTTGGAGACATGTATATTATGTGATTCGACTAGTTGAGCTTTAGGCCGCTGCTCACAATTAATCATACCGGCACCAACTGTGACATTAGTGAGTCGATCAATAACAATAAACCTACCTGTAGCGCGATTATGCTTGTAACTGTCAAACGAAAACGGCTGATCGACGATGACTTCTACGAGCCCGATCTCATTCAGTTCAAGAGCTGGAGCGGGACTCTTTTCGATTGTGTTCACGTCGATCCGGCTGCGAATTGTTTTTACTTGCCCGCTCACTGTCTTGGTCCCCAGCTTAAAATCGTAAAGTTTACCTGGAAGTAAAGGATTTTCTGTCATCCATACCACCGTGGATTCGAAACTATCGCGACTCGTCGGCAGGTTATCTGAGTGGGCAATGACATCGCCACGACTGACATCAATTTCGTCTTCTAACGTCAAAGTTATAGCCATATCTGTGAAGGCAAGTTCCAGTTCTTCATCGTATGTCACAATCGATTTAATTCGGCTGCTTTTCCCGGACGGCAGAACTATAATATCGTCACCTTTTCGGACCACTCCGGAGGCAACTGTCCCGCAAAATCCTCGGAAGTTAAGATTAGGGCGATTAACGTACTGGACTGGAAATCGGAAATCAGAATAATTTCTATTAACGGAAATTTCAACGGCTTCAAGAATTGGCATTAGTGCATTGCCTTCGTACCAAGGGATATTCTCACTAATGTTTACTACGTTGTCCCCGTTCAGTGCCGATAATGGGATGAAATGAAAATCAGCGGGGTCTAGTTTTTCGGAAAATTCCAAATAATCTTGTTTGATTGCATCGAATACGCTCTGTTCATAATTAACAAGATCCATTTTGTTAATAGCGACGATAATGTGCTTTATGCCTAGCAGTGATGCGATGAAGCTGTGCCGACGAGTTTGTGTCAAAACACCTTTTCTGGCATCAATAAGAATAATCGCCAGGTCGCACGTTGATGCTCCAGTTGCCATGTTACGAGTGTATTGCTCATGGCCTGGTGTGTCCGCGATAATAAATTTCCGTTTTGATGTGGAAAAATAACGGTAGGCCACATCGATGGTAATGCCCTGTTCTCGTTCAGCCTGCAATCCATCAACTAACAGTGCCAAGTCAAGTTTGCCCTCTGTAGAGCCAGATTTAGCGCTGTCTGCTTCGATGGCAGCCAGCTGATCTTCATAAATCATCTTCGAGTCGTGAAGTAATCTGCCAATCAGTGTGCTCTTGCCATCGTCGACGCTACCGCAAGTTAGTAAGCGCAGCAACTCCTTGCGCTCATGTTGCCCAAGGTAAGCATTTATATCCGAGCTAATTAGCTCTGAATTATGAGACATTAAAAATACCCTTTGCGCTTCTTTTCTTCCATCGAGCCGGCCTGATCGGTGTCAATAAGCCGGCCTTGTCGCTCAGAGGTGGTCGTCAACAACATTTCTTGGATTATTTCGGGAAGTGTCGTCGCGTTGGATTCGACTGCACCAGTTAGGGGGTAACATCCAAGTGTGCGAAAACGTACAGTCTTTTTCTCAATTATCTGATCTTCTGAAAGAGGCATTCGGTCGTCATCAACAAGTATATCTACACCATTTAGGTTTACCACCGGTCTAGGTTTTGCGAAATACAAGGGAACGATATCAATGTTATTCAGGTAGATATATTGCCAGATATCAAGTTCAGTCCAGTTTGACAGTGGGAAGACTCTGATGCTTTCTCCTTTTTTAACTTTACCGTTGTAGATGTTCCACAGTTCTGGACGCTGATTTTTCGGATCCCAAACATGCCGATTGTCTCGGAACGAAAAAATGCGCTCCTTCGCCCTCGACTTTTCTTCATCTCGGCGTGCACCACCAAAGGCGGCATCAAAGTTGTATTTATCCAGAGCTTGCTTCAGGGCCTGAGTCTTCATTACATCAGTATGTTTTTCACTGCCGTGGGTGAAAGGATTAATTCCTGCAACTACCCCTTCTTGGTTGACATAAACAATGAGCTCAAGTCCGAGCTTCTTCATTTGTTGATCGCGAAACTCGATCATTTCTTGGAATTTCCAGGTGGTGTCTACATGCATCAAAGGGAAGGGAGGTTTGCTCGGATAGAATGCCTTTAGCGATAGATGAAGCATGACAGATGAATCTTTGCCGATCGAATAAAGCATGACGGGATTTTCGAATTCAGCCGCGACTTCGCGAATGATATGTATGCTTTCCGCTTCAAGTTGCTTAAGGTGCGTCAGGTCGTACTCAGACATCTAGTTTGTCACTTGGGCCAAAGGCACTTTGAATGGGCAGAGTAATTATGAATGTTAGAACTGTTAAACGGGGTTTATTTTGCCGGCTGAATAGGAATTTCTTCTTCAGTAATTGGCGTGGTTTTCTCCAAACCAAACTCTTCCGATAAAGCGCCTTTCTGCTGGGGGCTTTGTTTCGTGGCATAGTCTTTAGGAGCGATCAAACTGTTAGCCTCTTCGGGAGTGTCGTTAGTTTCAAAAACTGCATCTGTTTCAGCAGGCAGTAATTTGCCGGCGACCTCCGAGGAGCAAAGGTCCTGTGCTCCGCTCGCCAAATGTTGGTACACTTCCTTATAACTCTCAGTCATATGCTGCACTAATTCAGCAGTCATACTGAAATGGTCACTTACGCTATCCCGATATTCGTTGTGATTTTCTTTGAGAGTACGAACCTGGCTTTCCAGTTCCTGCACGCGCGACGAACCAATGTTTAGCTTGCTCGCAAATAGAACTCCGACCACCACTCCGACCGCCAGACACGTTATTGCTGCTAAATAAATCATGAAAGTTTAATTTCGTTCCTGACTATGGATTTAGGCTCGCCTTATCGATGTGAGGTGCAATAAGTATACCTTAATTTGATACGTGGCCTGTAATTACATTTCGGAGGCCTAAACTTGTAAAAAGTCTGCTGCAAGCCTCTAGCTTTGGGCTATTTTTGTTTTATGATCCCTTGAATATTAGGCGTCTCTTCGGTAGTATTCGCCCTCCCTGGAAATGTCCCTACAGACCAAAAGATGAAGACTTACAGCGCAAAGCCCCACGAAGTCGATCAGAACTGGCTTTTGGTGGATGCTGAAGGCCAAACGCTGGGACGCATGGCTACAGCGATTGCCACTAGATTACGTGGTAAACACAAGGCGGAATATACTCCGCACGTAGATACTGGTGACTATGTTGTTGTGATTAACGCCGGCAAAGTCAAAGTCACTGGAAACAAGGCTACCGATAAGCTTTACCACTCTCACTCAGGTTTTCCGGGTGCACTGAAATCCATTTCGTTTGAGAGACTTATAAAGAAATCTCCAGAGAAGGTGATCAAGCTAGCGGTGAAGGGAATGCTTCCGCGCTCTCCTCTTGGCCGTGCTATGTTTAGAAAACTAAAGGTCTATGCAGGGACCGAACATCCTCACGGCGCTCAACAACCCCAGACTATCCAACTGTAAAGGGATTGATAAAACTTATGGTAGCTACTCAATATTATGGTACCGGTCGCCGAAAGACATCAACAGCCAGAGTATATCTAGTCAGTGGCAGCGGTAATATCACTATCAATCGTCGTCCGCTTGATGGCTACTTCGGCCGTGAAGTCGCTCGAATGATTGTACGCCAACCTCTTGAATTGGTAGAAATGACGAAGAAATTTGATATAAATGTTTCAGTTTGCGGAGGCGGTAGCTTTGGTCAAGCTGGCGCAATTCGTCACGGGATCACTCGGGCGCTGATGGAATATGACAACGAACTTAAGCCAACTTTGCGAAAAGCGGGTTTTGTTACTCGGGATGCCCGTGAAGTTGAACGGAAGAAAGTAGGTCTTCGTAAGTCTCGCAAGAAGCCACAATTCTCGAAAAGATAACCGGAAAGGGGACTCAAAAAACGTCGATGTGAACGCTTGAGATCGACGTTTTTTTTGGTTGTAAATTAAATAATTATTATATTAATCAGTATCTTAAATGTTTTTAATGCTCCAGGGTCTCTTGAAAAAGAAGTAAGAATTTACTAACATTCGGCCGGTTTGCTAATAACAAAAAGATTCGTGAATCATCTCTACAAGAACTGGATATATCCCACTATAACCGGCGAACAAGGTTGCTCTCGCTGAGTGGGAAACGATGCCACTTGGCGCAGAAGTTTTGACTGAAATTTAGCGTGATCTCGAGGAGAAAGTAAAGGTGACTGACGACAGTTCTGATACTGGCCGCAGACGATGCCTTGTAGGTTCGTCTTCGGTGGTCGGTGCGGCCGGAATAGTCGGAGCGGCAGTTCCTTTTGTTGGTTCCTGGAATCCTAGCGCCAAGGCTCGAGCTGCAGGTGCTCCAGTTCGAATCGATATCAGTCGATTACAGGAAGGTGAGATGCTAGGGCCGATTCCAGCTTGGCGGGGTCGTCCTATTTTCATTGTTAAGCGCAGCAGGGAAGTATTGATGGCGTTAAACGAAGATCTGGGCCGATTGGCAGATCCGGATTCCCAGGAGCCGGAACAACCCGAATATGCTCAGAATGAATATCGGTCTCGAATCCCCGAATTAATGGTGCTTGTAGGTCTTTGTCCTCATCTGTTCTGTTCCCCTACCCCTCATATCCAGCTTCGCCCGGAACAGTTTGATAGCGAATGGCGCGGTGGTTTCTTCTGCCCATGTCATGCGACTCTATTCGATCTAGCGGGTCGCGTGTACGCAGGTTCACCCTCATCACGTAATATGCAGGTACCTCCTTATTCTTTTGAGGGTGACGATGTCTTGATTATTGGTGTTGACCGGGAAA
>JAKUTG010000360.1:0-2201 GCA_022447905.1 Pseudomonadales bacterium
TTAGGTTCGCCGCAGGCGACTAGTAGAAAGAGCATCCAGACTGGTGTAACCAGTTTGATAATGACGGATTTGACCATAGGCTTTACTCGATTAGTTTGGTTCTTCATACAAATTGAGTGATTTAGTTTAATTAACAAAAAAGGTATCGATCAGCCTTCTCTGCTTTAGCAAAACTTAGCACTTCAACGTATTTAATGACAAGGTAAGTATCAGAATTTGTTCTTTAGGTAGTGGATTATGACAACTTGGTCGAAATTATGTGAAGGAGCGGCTGATTTTCCAAAACGGAGGCCCTGAAGTCCCTATATGTGGAGCTCTCGGAGCAAATCGGCCATTGCTAACAATAGCCCCGCTGGCATACACTGGAGACTAGTTCCAGCCCAGTAGCAACAGCAGGTTGCCGTAGCTGGGTAACGGGTAAAAAAGAGTTTCATTTAGAGATTGTAGTGATGAGTCGACCGGAAATGCTTAGAGGTTTCGTTTTATTCTTAAGTTTGGTGATAGTTTCGCCATCTTATTCAGAAGGAGGCCGGACTCCCTTAAGGGTAAAAAATGGGATAGTAGCGAGCGCCGCACGTTTGGCATCGGAAGTTGGGGTGGAAGCTCTCAAACAGGGCGGCAATGCGGTGGATGCGGCAGTAGCAACAGCTTTTGCTCTGGCTGTTGTCTTGCCTGGGGCCGGCAATATTGGTGGAGGAGGGTTCTTGGTTTACCACGGTGAAGATGGCCATTCCACGACCTTCGATTTCCGGGAGAAGGCTCCGCTTGCCGCTACCGAAAGGATGTATCTGGGACTGGACGGCAACGTTGTTAATAATTCCAATCACTTCGGGCCACTGGCCATCGGAGTACCCGGAACTGTCGCGGGCCTCTATAAGGCGCACCAGGAATTGGGCACCCTGCCGTGGCAAGACCTGATTGCTCCGGCTATAAGGCTTGCCCGAGAGGGAATTCCAATTACGTATGCTCTCCAATCGGGTTTTGCCAGAAATGCTAGACGGTTTTCCCAATACCCCTCTTCGGTCAGGAAATTTTTCAAAGAGGACGGATCACTCTACGAATTGGGTGATACTTGGTACCAACCAGATCTTGCTTACACCTTGGAGTTAATTCAAGAAAATGGTCACGACGGTTTTTACCGAGGTGAAAACGCACAACGCCTAGCGGAGTTCATGTCAGCGAATGGCGGGCTGATTACCGAGGAAGATCTTGCCCGGTACGAAGCCGTGGAGCGAGAACCGATTCGCAGCACCTATCGCGGCTACGAAATCGTCAGCATGCCACCCCCTAGTTCTGGCGGGATAGCTCTGGCTGAAATGCTCAACATCTTGGAAGGATACGATCTATCAGCGATGGGGCACAACTCTGCCCAATATTTGCACGTGCTAACCGAAGCCATGCGCAGAGCGTATTCGGATCGCGCCGAACACCTAGGAGATCCTGACTTCAATGAAGCCATACCTTTTGATCGGCTAACAGACAAGGCCTATGCTGCTACCCTGAGAGGTACCATCGACATGGGGAAAAAATCCGAAAGTAGGCCATCGGAGTTTGCGCAGGCGTACGAGAGTGAAGAAACCACGCATTTTTCCGTAGTAGATCGTGAAGGAAATATGGTAAGCCTGACTTACACGCTGGAGTTTAGTTACGGCTCTGCGATGGTGGTGGAAGGAGGAGGCTATCTGCTTAACAATGAACTGGGAGATTTTAACGCCGTGCCAGGTGTTACTAATGAACAGGGGCTTATAGGTACCGCTCCCAATCTGGTGGCGCCAGAGAAGCGCCCACTGTCTAGTATGACTCCGACTATTGTCGCCCAAAATGGTAAGCCATTGTTAGCCGCTGGCAGCCCGGGTGGTAAGACTATTATCAATACCACAATGCAGGTTATTCTCAATGTGATCGATCATGGATTTAATATAGCCGAGGCGATTGAAGCAGGTCGTATTCATCATCAATGGTTGCCTGACTCCACCAGCGTAGAAACCAATACACTGTCTCCGGATACCATCAGGCTGTATAAAGAACGTGGTCATCGAGTGACGGAACGAAGCTCACAAGGCTCGGCCATGGGTGTATACCATGACCGCGAGGCCGGCTTATTCTTGGGGGCGTCCGACTCTAGGGTTGATGATGGGGCTGCTGTCGGTTATTAATTGACTCTAATCTTAAGAGGAGCTCTAGAATGATAAAAAGATTGC
>JAKUTG010000361.1:0-2195 GCA_022447905.1 Pseudomonadales bacterium
AGTTAGTCGCTACGTCCACTTCCACCAAGGTACAATCTATAACAAAGGTAAATAACTTTGTTGTGAAATTTGCCAATGTTAATGGTTCTGGCTCAGCTAGTGCCAACAATATGTTCGCTAAATCGGTTTTTCGCATGGGAATACCGGTGAGCCCGCGTAATATTTTTCCATCCAATATCCAAGGCTTACCAACCTGGTACGAAGTGCGAATTAGTGAAGATGGCTATCTGGGCCGATGTGACAATGTCGACCTGCTGATCGCCATGAACGAACAAACTATCAAGGAAGACATCAAAGATGTTATACCAGGTGGCTATGTGCTTTATGACTCGTCCAAAGTTTTGGCCAACGCCCTTGTCCGTGAAAATGTAAACTATCTCCCTATTCCTCTCAAAGACATTTGTTTACACGAGTTTCCTAATCCTGCGCAGCGCCAACTCTTTAAAAATATTGTCTACATTGGCGCACTAGCTGCGTTTCTAAAAATTGATTTTAAAATTCTCACATCCATGGTAAGCGATCAGTTTCGCGGCAAAGAGAAGTTGATCCTTCCTAACATTCACGCTCTGGAGTTGGGTCACCAGTATGCCATTGACAACTTTAAGTGCCCTCTTCGCTTACAACTCAAGCGTAGCAATAAGAATAAAGGCAAAATACTAATGGATGGTAACACCGCGGTGGGACTGGGCTGCGTCTATGGGGGTGCTACGATTGCTTCTTGGTATCCGCTCACACCGTCAACCTCAGTAGTTGATAGCTTCGATAAATATTGCAAGCGGCTTCGTATCGATCCCGGTACAGGAAAGAAGAAGTATTCAATTATTCAGGCTGAAGACGAACTCGCCGCAATTGGCATAGCTATAGGGGCAGGCTGGAATGGAGCGCGTGCATTTACGGCTAGTAGCGGGCCCGGGGTATCGTTGATGCAGGAATTCTTGGGACTAGCATATTTTTCAGAAGTTCCCTTAGTGCTCTTTAATATACAACGGGTTGGCCCCTCTACCGGTATGCCAACCCGCACACAACAAGGTGATCTGTTATCTTGCGCCTATGCCTCCCATGGAGATACTAAACATATTCTATTATTTCCTGCTACGCCAAAAGAGTGTTTTGAGCACGCCACTGATTCGTTCGATATTGCCGATCGCTTGCAGACTCCGGTTATCGTTATGAGCGACTTGGAACTGGGAATGAACGAGCAAATTTGCGACCAGCTTGTATGGGACGACAGCCGTATCTACGACCGCGGTAAAGTGCTCACCTCTGAGCAGCTAGAAGAAATAGAGGACTATGGCCGATACCAAGACGTTGATGCTGACGGCATCCCCTATCGAACCTATCCTGGCACTAATGCTAACAAAGGTAGTTACTTCACGCGCGGAAGTTCCCACGATGCCAATGCCGCATATACGGAAGATGGAAACGTTTATGCTGAAGTTATGGATCGTTTGGCACGTAAATTTAGAACAGCGCTTAATTACTTGCCTGAACCCGAAATCTCAGACATGAAAAAGCAAAAGCGAGGCATGATTTTTATCGGTAGTACTAACATTGTGATCCAAGAGGTACTCGATAATCTTGGCAAGAAGGGTATCTCCCTAGATACCATGCGCATTAAGGCGTTCCCATTTCATAAAAGTGTAAAAACCTTTATCGATAATCACGAACTTGTATATGTTATTGATCAGAACCGAGATTCACAGCTGAAAAGCCTTTTGAAGTTAGAAAGTAATGTTAATGAAGAGAAAATGTATTCCATTACTAACTACAACGGAGTTCTTATAACTGCCCGGCACATTGAACAGGCAATACTTGGGTCGATGCCGAATTTGCAGGAAACCAGTGAAGTACCAGCTTAAATAATCAACAGAGTTGCGAAGAGACCGTGAGTTACATTAACAAGCCCAAATTTAAACATCCTCAGTTACAGACTAACGAACTTGGCCTGACACGCAGAGACTATGAAGGCACACTTACGACACTGTGCGCAGGTTGTGGTCATGACTCAATCAGTGCTGCGATTATTCAAGCGGCTGCTGATATGGCGCTTGAACCTCACAAAGTAGCCAAGATATCCGGAATCGGCTGTTCATCTAAGATTCCTTCCTACTTTTTGAGTAAATCTCATGGCTTTAACACTGTTCATGGTCGCATGCCCTCTGTTGCAACTGGCGCCAATCTTGCTAATAAGGAAT
>JAKUTG010000362.1:0-2173 GCA_022447905.1 Pseudomonadales bacterium
TAGTTCGTAGCCAGGTACTCTATCCAGCTGAGCTACGGGCGCATTTTAAAAACATCTCAAACATACAAATCCGGAGAGAGAGGGATTCGAACCCTCGATAGAGCGTTAACCCCATACTCCCTTAGCAGGGGAGCGCCTTCAGCCGCTCGGCCACCTCTCCGGTGTTTCAGATCAATACTTATCGATGGTATGGTAACTCACAATCGCCAGTGTGGCGTAGAAGTATGGGGCAGGATTGTAAGAAACCCCACCTCTTGCGGTAAGTTTCCATTCTGGAAGTTGAATTGCTCAACAGTCTCCTTTGCCGGAAATTGAAATACTCAGTCACTATCTCCCGGACCAGGAATGGTTGCACATTCACGAAATATTCTACGTTCACATGTCTTGCAGATCGAATGATTTAGTTTGGGAAAGATTGTGGCAATAGCATGTTGCTTCTTTGCGAATTCATGATCCTCACCGATATCCTGCATGTACCCACCCCGGCGCAGGATTGCATCTACCCCGGGCTTGAGCCGATGCAAGTACAAACCTCCACCTTGACTATTCCGCAGTCGAGCCTCCTGGGCAAGAAATTCAGCACCGGAGACATCGATTTCGTTGACGCTTTAACAACTTAGCAACAGGTGGGTTTGTCGCGGTTCACGCTGCTCATAGATGCGTAGCATCTTTTCCACATAATGAATTGACCCAAAATAAAGCGAACCGTCCACCTGAAGCATCTTGAGTTGTGGACACTCGTCCAAACTAGGGTCAGTAACAAAATCCCGCTCGGGCTGAGTAGTGTCTGGCACTCGTGAAAACATCCGAGGTCGGCTGGTATCCATAACGTACAGCAACAGTCCAAACACGACCCCCAACAGAATCGCGAACTCAAGTCCTACCAACAACGCAGTCCCAATAGTCAGCACCAGGACTGCCGATTCCATTCGGCTGGCGCGAATGATTCTGGCAATACGCGGCACGTCGATCAATTTCCAGGCCACTAGAAACAACACACTTGCCATCACAGAGTTTGGCAGGTAAGCCGTCAGCGGTGCTACAAGAACAACGACCGCCATAAGAAGCAATCCAGCGAATACAGCAGACAGTGGCGTCCTGGCTCCAGCCTCGTAATTGATTGCACTGCGATTGAATGAGCCAGTCGCAACGTAACCGGAAGAAAAACTGGCTGCCAAATTAGATAATCCCTGACCAACAAACTCTTGGTCACTGTCCAGATTCTGGCCCGAACGTAACGCAAGCGAACGTCCGATTGTTACGGCTTCTGTGAGCGCCAACAGGGTGATTGCCGCTGCCGCTGGAGCCAATTTCTGAATCACTTCGAACGATATTACCGGGCTAGATAATGGAGGCAAACCTGCCGGTAACGCTCCAATGGATGCAATTCCGGTGCCCTCCTGACCGACAATCAGATTCAATAGAAATGCCAACAAGCTACCGGCAAACATCGCGACAAGCATATAGGGCATTCGTGGAAACCAGCGTAATGACACAATCCCGGCCAACAGTGCAGTAATCCCAACCGCTAAGTCGTACGGATTAATCTGGCCGATATTCTCGCCAACACGAACTAAGATCTGGTAGACATGCCCACCACCCGAGATATCAAGACCCAGGAAGTTCTGAATCTGGCTCAATATGATCAGGATTGCAGCACCGGAAATAAAGCCAACCACAACCGTGTGAGAAATAAAATCGACGACAGCGCCCAGTCGCAATAGCCCCATTGCCAACTGAAAAATACCAACCATCAAGGTAAGCGTCAGAGCCAGCTTTACGTATTCTTCACTCCCGGGCAATGCATACGGGCTAAGGGTCGAAAACAACACTACCGATGCGGCAGTCGTCGGCCCTGACACCAAGTGCCAAGAGGAACCGAACAAAGCCGCCACGATGGCAGGCACCATTCCCGCATATAACCCGTACTCCGGCGGCATACCTGCGATCGTTGCGAAAGCAACACCCTGAGGTAAAACGACGATTGCTCCGGTAAACCCGGCAATCAGGTCATGTTTAAACGACTCGCGATTGACGCGTGAACGCCAGCGCAGGAAAGGAAAAAAGGTCCTAAGCACTACCCTAGTGCATCCATTGATGTTTGTAGCGGGGAGTCGATGGAAGCACCAGTAGCGATGTCACAATCTATTGGAAAATTCCGAGCGCCTTGGCG
>JAKUTG010000363.1:0-2171 GCA_022447905.1 Pseudomonadales bacterium
CCTGCGCCGTGAAATTAGAAATTCTTTTCCTTCTTTCGACGATTATGTTTCCAGGAATAGTCCAAGTTACAACCCCTCGCCCGGGCCCCCACCTCAGTACGACCTGCCCTGCTAAAAACGATTCTAGGTGAGGAAAGTAGCCTTTTCGGGGTGTTTCCTGATAATAAACTTAGTATCTTCTGGGTATGAATATGAAGAGCCTAATTTTTTGTGCTAATTACACTAACAACATTCAGTATGTTTTTACCGCAAACATTTTCGAAAGTATTGACTCTTGTCCATTTCGGTAGAAGACGATCTGCTTGACGGGTGTTGAGTTAAATCGGTTTCTAAGGCGTTGGCTTTTACAGTAGAGGTTATAATGAAATTATCAAGACGAAAATTAATGTTGGGGACTGTTGCGAGCGCCGGAATTTTGCCATTCAGAACTCAGGCGGCAAGTGGAGATAGTTCTGCGACCCAAAAAGTCTTTACCAACACTACAATAGTAACGAATGATCTTGAGCGCAGAACTCTTGTCGATCATGCCATGGCTATTGAGAATGATTTAATAGTTGCCATCGGTAGGACTGAAGATATATTACTCAACTACCCCTCAGCACAAATTTACGATGGTAATCGAAAAGCACTCCTCCCAGGCTTGATCAATTGTCACTCACATCTGGCTGCTACCGTCGCAAAAGGTTTTAACGAGGATTTTGGTTTTCCCAACAGCTACGGATTGATCCAAAGCCCTGAAAGCATGCTTTCCGCTGACGAGGCAACAGTGATGTCAACTTTGGCGGCAGTAGAAGGTTTACGAGCTGGAACAACGACAATGGTTCAGAACACAAGCGGCATTGCTCGAGATGCAGCAGAATTGATTAAAACTGGCCAGCGTTGGGTTTTTGCTGAGTCAGTTCGCGACATAACAACTGAAAGTGGACCAATGTCGCCCGAAAGGCTAAAAAATAGCCGTTCGCCAGAATTCTCAGATCAGCTGCGAGAGGAGGGAATGCAGCGTATTTTCGACCTTTACGATAGTTGGCATGGTCATGATGGAGGCCGGGTAAGCGTTTTCCCTGCGGCCGCTCTGACCGAGTTATCGTCTCCACAGTTGTTGAGAGATGTGAGAGATTTCGCTGACCAAAATGATCTTGGTTACACTATTCATATGACTCAATCGCAAGCAGAAATAGACTACATGCTCCGCCACCACGGAGTGCGCCCCGCGATCTATCTCGAACAGCATGATTTTCTTGGGCCACGCCTGTTTGCAGCTCACGCGAGATATTGTGACGACGAAGAGATAAGAGCTTTGGGGACGAGCAAAAGTATAATAACCCATCAAGCAGCGATGGCAGCTAATCGTGGTGTGAATCCCCCGGTGACCCGTTTAAGGGAAGCAGGTTGTCGTATCGCACTCGGTACAGATAACAATAATACGGACATGCTTCATGTTATGAAGACCTCAATAGCGCTGGAGCGAATCCAAAGAAATGACGAAATTCCAGGTACACTTCCTCAGCCTGAAGATATTCTAGCCGATGCGTGCACTGGCGGAGCCCACGCGGTCAATCAAGTGAGTAGTATCGGCTCGCTGGAAGTTGGCAAAAAGGCAGATATTTTAGTTCTCGATGAATTTAAGCCCCACCTAAGCCCCTCGGGAAGGATCTTGTCGGCTTGGATCCACAACGGACAACCATCCGATATCGAGTCGATATTGGTGGACGGTAAGTTCGTCATGCGAGACCGCAAGCTGACAATGCTGGATGAGGATAGCCTTCTGGAGGAGGCGTACACAATTGGAAAAAGGGTTTGGGGCAGGATTCTTCAGAACGGCCCGCTGACCTTACCCGGATTATAGGTAGTCAAATTTATCGAATTACATTAAAAAAGTTGGTCAAAGAAGAGAAATTTTCTAAACCAAATACTACGAAAAACTGCAAGACATTAAAATCTAACTCTGAGAACTATGCTCTTTCTTTTAGCAATAATTTTCCGAAGGCGAGTGCAACGAGTCTAACCGCATGAACAAACTACTAACAACAATAACCCTACTCTGCTTTTGCCATTCCCTAATAATTACAGTTGCCAACCCCATACTTAAAAGCTAATTTGGTAAAAAATGGAATAATCGTCATAGTGCCTTCCATTTTTCTATACATAATCTATGGAGACAAACTATGAAT
>JAKUTG010000364.1:0-2168 GCA_022447905.1 Pseudomonadales bacterium
GACCAGGGTGCAAAAATCCTTGTGTGCTACGGGGCAGTGATAGCATTCCAGAAAATTGTCCACCACGGCCTTCCAGTTGGCCTGGAGCCGGTAGGTCAGTCGGTGAGAAAAGGTGAGCTGGCCGAGATCCGGCGCGTAGGAAAGAACCTCTTTGCCAAGTTGTCCGGATTGGCTTGCCAGCGATTCTGCACCGGGATCAAGATTGACGAACACCAAGTGGCAAAAAATTTCCACCTGGATGGGGCTCAAGCGAACATCACCTTCGCAGAAATTCTCGATCAGTTCGCTGCGCCGAGCCCTTTGCAAGCCCCCGTCGAGATTGTAGACCCATGCATGATAGGGGCAAGTGATCTTGGTGACGACGCCTTCGCCCTTAAGCAGTTCATGGCCTCGGTGCTGGCAAACGTTGTAGAAGGCGCGCAACTTACCATCTGTGCCACGCATTGCAAAAATGCCCTGGCCCTGAACGTCACTGGCAATGTAGCTGCCGGATTCGCGCAGTTTTTCCTCGTGGCAGAGAAACTGCCAGGTCTTGTGGAAAACCTGCTCGCGTTCGATGTCCAGAAACCGCGCATCAACATAACAGTCGCTATGAATCGTACTGGATCGAGCCGCATCCATGTCATAGCCGTAACTAATATGATCAATTTCGCTTTGTGTCAGGTGTAGTGTCATCTGCTGATGAGCTCATTGCCGAGCAATAAGGCCAAATAATAGACAAACTATAGTACACATATAGTTCGTTAATTCTGAATGATGCGAACTTGAATGGATAGACTGGCTTGGAAAAAGGATTAAACTGGGCCTTGGCTAATCAATTTCGTTAACGCTGAGCCCAATGGTATTCAATTTAGAAGATCTCGACGGATTTGTCGAAGACCCGGCAACGTCCTGGACGCTGCCCGGGAAATATTACTTCGATCCGGATATATATGCGCGGGAACTTGATTCCATTTTTTATCGAACGTGGCAATACGTATGTCACGTGTCTTTGCTTAGTGAACCTGGTCGATACTTTGTTAGAGATATTGGAGACCAAAGTATTTTCGTGCTGAAAGACAAACATGGGGAGATCCGTGCTTTTCATAATGTATGCCAACATCGCGCTCACCGATTGCTGGAGGGCCAAGGAACAACAAACAACAGGATAACGTGTCCGTATCATGCCTGGAGCTATGGTCTTTCAGGAGAGTTGAAATTTGCCCGTGGCAGTGATCAAGTGAAGGCATTCCCAAGAGATGAGATCCGGCTTCAATCAGTTCTGGTAGACACATTATGTGGGTTCGTGTTCGTTAACCTTGATCCTCACGCAAGTCCGATGGCGGAGACTTACCCAGGACTTGAGGAAGAAATTCTGGAACTCGCACCGAATATTGCCAATCTTGTCCGCGCGCACGCTCAAAATTTCACGCTAAGGGCAAATTGGAAAAATTCGATCGAAAACTATTCAGAATGCTACCACTGTCCTAACCGTCACCCATCACTGGTGAACGGCGCTCTCGATATCAACCATTACAAAATAAAAATAAAGACAGGTTATCACCGTCATGTAACAACCGATGTCGGTGATCAACAAGGATACACAATCAAAAAGGACGGCAGAGAGAATTTAGGTGAGTTTGGCAGTTGGCTGTTATGGCCAAACATGGTTTTTGAAATTTACCCAGGGGGAAATCTAACCACATTCAACCATATTCCAGGAGGCCCTGAGAACATCATTCAAGAAACGGAGTGGTACTTCACGAACCCAACACCTACGAATGAAGAACGTGAGGTCATCGATTTCGTAAACATCGTGCGGGAAGAAGATATCACTATCTGCGAAAATGTCCAGCGTGGATTACACAGTAAAGGCTATAAACAGGGCCGATTGATTGTTGATAGAGAGCGCACCTACGTTAGTGAGCATGCTGTTCATGATTTTCAATCACGGGTAGTACGCGCGCTGCGTGAACATGGGTAGGCTCGGTCAGAATTTCTGGCCATCAATAGCATTAGCTCAGGCAGACTCCTTACTGCAGAAGAAATTGATGGTCCGTTTGGTTGAAGTCGAAGAGTCCTCGGGGAGCCTCGTAAGTTAATTTTTCAAAGTGCGGTCGAATAAGGCATGGAGCAACTCCCAATGCCGCTCGGCCGCCTTCTTGTTGAATTTAGACCGGCAGGGAAAG
>JAKUTG010000365.1:0-2145 GCA_022447905.1 Pseudomonadales bacterium
AGATAGCGTTTTTGAGTGGTTGGTGGTCGATTTGGGAGGATATTTCTGGTCGAGTCTATCCATCACAGAGGTTTTCTCAAAAGGTGACGTGATAGTGAATTTGGCTTATCTGAAATTAGCTTTGATCGGGGTGGTCATCGTCGTTGTGCTTCAAGTTGCGTCTAAGGGCTTGTTACCTGAGATTCCGAGCAGGCCGATACCATCGAACGATTTGCGTAAACTCGATAAGGGAGTGGATCAATGAGCACCATTCCTTTAACTGTGGATGGTCTTACTAAGGACTTTGGGGGTCTCAGAGCGATTGACAATGTTTCTTTTCACGTAGGAGAAGGAGAATTAGTAGGACTTATCGGACCAAATGGTTGCGGTAAATCGACGATTTTTAATTGTATTTCTGGGTTACTTAAATTGACCTCAGGCCAAGTTGAATTATTTGGGAAGAATGCAACTAATATGCGGCCGGACCAGGTCCAGCGCATGGGTTTAACCAGAACGTTTCAACATACCCGTTTATGGAGAGAAATGACGGTTATTGAAAATCTACTCGTACCTCCACGTGAACAATTTGCTCCAAATCGTTTGATGTCTTTGCTTCGTCCACATTCTCGGATTGCTGAACAAGAGCGTGTTCTCGACGCATATGCCGTTTTGGATACCCTTCAGGTCTCACACATGGCCAATCACCTGGCGAGCGAGTTGTCCGGGGGGCAGAGCAAATTGATAGATATCGGACGCGCATTGATGGGAGCGCCGCGTTGTTTACTACTTGATGAACCAGTAGCAGGTGTTGCTGCTCCGTTAGCTGAAAAAATTTTTCAAAACCTACGTGAATTAGTATCTGAACAGGGCATTAGCGTTCTGGTTGTGGAACACAACATGGATTTTATTCTTCGTGCTGGCGTTGACAGGATTGTTGTGATGGATCGCGGTAAATTCCTGATGGAAGGCACGCCAAATGAAGTCAGGCAGAGCCGTGATGTTGTCGAAGCATATTTGGGGGATCCAGAGGGCGAATCCGCATGAATCGAGTTCTTGAGGTAAATGGTCTGAAAGGCGGCTACGGTTCGGTACAGATTTTGAATGGGATTGATCTCTACGTGGACGAGGGAGAACTCGTCACGATCATTGGCCCAAATGGTTGTGGCAAATCTACGTTTATTAAGGTTCTGTTTGGTATCGCTGATCGGTATGAAGGGGTGCTTTTACATCGAGGTGTGGATGTATCGTCTTGGCGCACTGACAGATTAGTACAGCGTGGAATTGCTTACGTTCCTCAGGTGGATAACGTGTTCCCTTCGCTTACAGTTCATGAGAATTTGCAGATGGGTGGCTTGCGCCTGCGTTCAGCTTTACTTGCACAGCGAATTGATCGGGCATGTGAAATGTTCAATGAACTAAAGTTTCGCATGAATGATCTAGCAGGATCGCTTTCAGGTGGAGAAAGGCAGATGTTGGCGATTTCACGAGCCCTGATATCGAATCCCACTTTTCTATTGTTGGATGAGCCCACGGCTGCACTTTCACCCAAGTATCAACAAGACATCATCGAGCGTATTAATGAACTGCGAAAACAGGGGATTACAGTATTGATTATTGAGCAAAATGCGAAATTATCACTGGCTCGATCGGACCGCGGTTATATATTTGTGGGCGGTAAAGTGGCTCACGTTGCTCCTGCATCCGATCTCTTGCATGATCCTAATATTGGTGCTTATTTTCTTGGCACGCGCTAACCGTGGAATCTTGTCTTTTCACAGTTTAGATTTCTGACTATCCTCAATCGTTGAATACTCATCTCAAAGTTGACTTGATACCGTAGATATTCGATGGGGTGGTGGTGTTAAAACATTTCGGAAAAAATTATTGCAGCGAATACGAACATGAGTAATGCCATCGCTGCGCTGAATTTGTTAGAGGCTTTACCAAGCTTGGCGGCTCGATCGCCGGCGGTCATGAATATAGCTACACCCACGTACCAACTGGCATCTATGCATACTCCCATTAGTGCCATGCCTAGCAAAATATGCATACTAAGATCCGCGTTAATGAACGGTGCATATATGGCTAACATCCAGGCGAATATTTTCGGGTGTAGGAGTGCTATTAAAAAACCCTGTCCAAAACTGGAGTGAGCAGAAAATTGAT
>JAKUTG010000366.1:0-2144 GCA_022447905.1 Pseudomonadales bacterium
ATTTTTATACTCGAGGACATCGTCAAATATTTACGGCGATCAGCTCTCTCAGGGATGACGACGAAGCGATCGACGTCGTCACCACGTCGGAATGGCTAGAAAAAAATGGCTTATTAAAGGGTGTTGGCGGCTTAACGTATTTGGGAGAGCTGGCAAACAACACGCCCGGTACCGCCAACGTCAAAGCATACGCTCGTATCGTCCACGAGCGATCGGTACTGCGCCGCCTGATTGCCGCGACCAATGAGATCGCACAGAAGTCGTACAGCCCGGACGGGTCCGATGTGAGTGAAATCTTGGATTATGCTGAGAAGCTTGTTTTCGACATTTCACAAGACGACCGGCGTCGGACGGCCGGCTTTACTGCTATCCAGGGATTATTGGCTGGTGCGATTGATCGGATTGAAGAACTTTATGAATCGGGCTCGGCATTGACAGGAATTTCTACCGGATTCTCGGATCTCGATGATTTAACGTCTGGCCTTCAGCGATCGGACCTCATCGTGATCGCAGGGAGACCGTCAATGGGAAAGACGAGCTTAGCGATGAACATTGTGGAGAGTGCTGTACTGGATTCCAAGTTGCCGGCAGCAGTCTTTAGTATGGAGATGCCGGGCCAGCAACTGGCAATGCGAATGTTGTCTTCGTTGGGGCGGATCAATGCGCACCGAGTCAGGACGGGTAAATTGACAGGCGAAGATTGGCCCCGATTGACATCTGCTGTCGGATTACTGAACGAGGTTCCGTTATTCATCGATGATACGGCCGCCTTGACGCCCCTCGAACTCCGGTCGCGGGCCCGACGATTGGTGCGGGAACACAGCGAATTGGGCCTGATTGTTGTCGACTATCTCCAGTTGATGCAATCGTCTGAGTCTAGTGAAAACCGAGCCATAGAAGTTGCAAACATTACGCGCTCACTGAAAATTCTGGCAAAAGAGTTAAACGTACCCGTCGTGGTTCTTTCGCAGTTGAATCGTGGGTTAGAGCAAAGGCCCAATAAGCGACCCATAATGTCGGACCTTCGGGAATCAGGTGCGATTGAACAGGATGCGGATGTCATACTATTTATTTACCGTGATGAGGTCTACAACGAAGACAGTGCAGAGAGAGGAACCGCAGAAGTGATTGTCGGGAAGCAACGCAATGGACCGACAGGGACCGTTCGACTTACTTTTCTAGGAGAGTTTACCCGGTTTGAGAATTATGCCGCGCCGACAATCGATACGGAATATTAATCTGTTTGTGCTAAAGAAATTCACCTATCCAGGCAAATGAATTGACATAAGGAGAGCGTGCGTTGGGTTGCAGCAGTTTGGCGATCCCAGTGTGAAACTAGTATTTGATTGATCTAAGTTCGGTTAGCCACAGCTGCCTTTCGATCGTAGCGACGCCTAGTCGTATAGGAAAGAGGGTTGTGCAGGAACTTGGATGCCACTGTCTGAATAGGAAATCTAGGATTTGGAACGAGTCAGAGAAAAGGTACTCTTTATATGCGAAGAATGTTCGGTTGAGTCTTTACAATGGAGCGGGCAATGTGCTCATTGCGGCGCTTGGAATTCACTCGCCGAAATTAGGAAAGCTGGAAGGACGAAAAGAAAACCGAGTGATGTTACACGGCGGTCAGTTCAGCACCTCAACGAGATTTCGCGTACCCACCTGGCACGATTGCCCACGGGTATTATGGAGCTTGCTCGAGTATTAGGTGGCGGGCTCGTGCCAGGGTCCGTCATTTTGCTGGGGGGAGATCCTGGGATCGGAAAATCAACGTTGGCGCTTCAATGGGTTGCCACGCAGGTAGATCAAATACGGGTGTTGTATGTTACTGGGGAGGAATCTCTGCAACAGCTTGCGTTGCGCGGGGAAAGGCTGGGTGTTGACCGTCTGCCAGTCAGCACGATGGCAGAGAACCACCTGGAATCGATTCTCAATCAGATGCCGGACTATGATTTCCTGGTCATCGACTCGATTCAATCACTGTACAGTGAAAATGTATCTTCATCGCCGGGCAGTATTACCCAGGTTCGGGAGTCGGCAGAACGATTGACTCGGTGTGCGAAGGAAAATAACTGCTCGGTTTTAATCATCGGTCACGTTACGAAAGAGGGAACACTGGCTGGTCCGAAAATCCTGGAACATATGGT
>JAKUTG010000367.1:0-2129 GCA_022447905.1 Pseudomonadales bacterium
ACTACGATGATGGCAACACACTATGTGCCTTACGCAATTGAAGAAGGCTTTTCAGCGTCAACGGCTGCAATGGCATTTGCTGTCCTGAGTGCCTTAAACATGATAGGGGTTCTGGGAGCTGGCTTTTTGGGAGACCGGGTGGGGCGTAAGAATCTGCTTGCGTGCATCTATGGTATGCGGGGAGGTGGATATGCGGTGCTTGTGACGGCGCCTGGGTTATGGGGCCTGTATGGCTTTGCGATAATAGGCGGATTCTCATGGTTGGCCACAATTCCTCTGACCATTTCTCTGACTTCTGAAGTTTACGGACCAAGGAACATTGGAACTTTGAGCGGGATCGTGTTCATGGCCCATCAGATAGGCGGTGCTATGTCCGTACAGTTTGCCGGGATCATGAAGGACGTAACCGGTGAATACACGATACCATTTGCAATTGGGGGACTTTTGCTTGCTTTCGCAAGTGTAGCTAGCTTCTAAATTAGGGAGAAGGAATACTCGTCACGATATCAGGCTTTGCCAAAGGTTGTTTCTTCTTGATAAAAGGTGCCATTTGACGGATCTATAGCACTTTTCAGTTCATGTTAATAAACAAAAACCTCAGATTCAAAAACCGTGGTTGAGTTACATATTCACTTAGAACATTAAACAGATTAACTTATCCCATTGCTCGAAACATGAGCAGTTGTTCGTGTATGTTCGGGATAGACGTCGCGAATCGAGGAATTAAAAAATTGCCTGAAGACGCTACTATTAATTAAATGACGTTCAGGCTCTCCAGGTTCGCAATTGCAGCGTCATCATATCCGATACTTTTGAGAATTTCCTCATTATGCTCCCCCAAACGTGGTGCGAATCCTGGGTTACTTGGTGTTTGTGAAAATTTCCAAGGACTACCATGAGTTTTGATGTTTTCACCAAGTTCTGGGTGCAAGAGATCAGTAACATAGTTGTTTGCAATAATATTCGGGTCGTTCGAAGCTTCTAGCATCGTGTTTACTTCAGCGGCGACAAAATCGGCTTCTCGCAAGATACTCACCCAGTGGTTTCTGTTATTTTTGGCGAACAAATCCGACAAACAAGACAGGATTTCATTTTTCTTGTCATCTGATTCAAATGCTAAGCCAAGGTCTTCTAACCCACTGTTCTTCATAAAATCATAAAATCCAAGTATTTCAAGCGCAGGTTTCCATTGCCGCGAACCCAGTTGTATTGCGAGGGGCTTACCGTCACAATCATTGAAACACGCGGCGATGCCAGCGCTTTCGCGAGTCCCGTTTATACGTGCTCCTGTAATCGGAGGTTTGTTTCTCCACATGGTCGTTGTCATAGTCCAACCCATGAGACGGAAAGCACTGCCGACTAACGAAGTATCGATTTTTTGACCGACGCCAGTAGAACGAGCATGGATCAATGCAGCTAACACTCCACCGAAGGTCAAAATAGCACAACTTTCATCAGCTATTGATACAATACCAGTTCGCAAGGGTTGGCCAGGTGTAGAGAACGCTTCAGTCACGCCCGCAAGGGCTTGGCCAACTGCATCTGTGCCTGGTAGACTTGCATCCGGTCCGTCGGGCCCATACGCAGACACCGATGCGTAGACCAGTGCGGGATTTATCTTTTTCAATTCCTCATATCCAAACCCATACCTCTCTGCTGCACCTGGTCTGAAGTTTTGGCCAAATACATCTGCAGTCTTGACCAACTTATGAAGAATACTTCTAGCTTCTTCAGTTTTTAAGTTTAAAGTGAGACTTTTAACTCCTCGATTATTCGTTTCGAAAAATGAACTTATAGACCCCTTCATTTCTCCAGCATTTCGAGAGGCATCGCCAATACCGGGTACTTCTATCTTAATCACTTCAGCACCCAAATCGGCCATTAACATATAAGGAACTGTGCCGGCTTGAGCGGTAGAACATGTTATGACTTTGATACTGGATAATGCGCCTGGTGAAACAGCCATTTTATATTTCCTCCAATGTAATGAGCCAATATTAGAGCTATTGGGTTATTGTAGCAGTCGTTTATATTGTTAAGTCTGTAGGCATTCCGAAACAATGGGACACAATGCTAATGGAGACTTCGTGCTGATTCCGCGAACTCTTTGAGTTGTTGATTGTATAATC
>JAKUTG010000368.1:0-2126 GCA_022447905.1 Pseudomonadales bacterium
CAAACAGCTATCTTTTCCTGGTAACAGAACTTCCTGGCTCTCTACCAGCAACTATACGAAGTCGTTGCCAGCGTCTACCACTTATCGCCCCTCCAAGAGAAACGGCCCGGCAATGGTTAGCAGAGAGGCTGCCAAAAGAAGATGAGATCCAACTTGATCGGTTGCTCAGCGATGCTCAATGCGGGCCCTTACTGGCCATCGATTTAGCTGGGCAAGACGTTTCAATTCAACGGAATCATTTCCTCAGTAAACTCTATTGTTTAGCAAAGAGAACGATCACACCGCAATCGTTAGTAGCGATAGCAAGCAAGACAGGTGAATCTGTAATACTGGGGCACTTACAGCTCGCTACGTCCATAGTAATAAAACACCTAATTACTCAGGGCAAATTCAATGACTCAGATCCAGATTTGAAAGATCTTTATAGGCTATTCGCACAAAATGAAACATCCGCATCACAACAGGTTATTTGGTTAATGCAGTTCTACGACGAGGTTGTAGACGCACGCAAACAGATGCAGTCTGGCGCTAACCCAAACGCTCAATTAATACTGGAGACATTGATTTGGCGTTGGTATCAATTAACGAGACCACCGACTTTTAAGGAATAACTAGCAGAACTCTATATCAAGGAAGAGCAATCGCAATCTCTTCTCCAATTGCCAAGCTAGCAGTTAGCCCCGGAGAATCAATACCAAATAATTGTACCAGCCCTGGGATCCCGTGCTGGTCTTTATGCTGAATTATGAAATCAGCAGGTGGCTCTCCTTCTGCTGCTAGTTTTGGACGAATACCAGCATAAGCCGGCTGTAACTTTTTAGAAGAGATTTCAGGAAAGTAATCGGCGATATCTTGCGCAAAGACTTCGGCCTTTCCGGGATCTACGAAATATGAAAGTTGATCCACGTATTCTGAATCAGGCCCGAAACGAACTTTGCCCGCCATATCCATTGTACTATGAACCCCCAACCCTTGAGTGTTTTGTTCTGGGATAGGGTACACAAGATGATTGAATGGGCTTGGGCCAGAGTAATTAAAGTAATCCCCTTTGCACATATGTACGCTAGGGATGTGAGCAGGGCTCAAACCATCTATATTTTTTGCAAGATGATTCGCATCAAGGCCGGCGCAGTTAATAAAGCGCTCCGCCTGAAAAACATATCTTTGTTCTGATTTGCCATCGGCAATACAAGCATCAAGCATGAAGCCCGCAGTTGATCTGGTAACGGCTTGGATTTGTGTGTAAGGGGCAAACATTACCCCATTATTTTCCGCTGTATACAGCAAACTCTGCATGAAGCTATGGCTGTCCAAGATTCCGGTCGATGGAGAGAATAGCGCATAGTCAGCTTTTATAGCCGGCTCCTCGGTCATTAACCGATTATCATTAATCCAGACAAGGTCGGAAACACCATTTTTTACAGCTTGGCCTTGGAGGGCATCTAATCGATGAGCATTAGCTTCCTGCGCTACGATAAATTTGCCGATCATATTAAAGGGAACATCATAGCGTCGGCAATGTTCATAAAGTAACTGCTTACCTCGCACACACAATCTGGCTTTGAGACTGGCAGTGGGATAATAAATTCCAGCATGAACAACTTCGCTATTACGACTACTGATGTGATGGCCGAAGTTTGCCTCTTTCTCAGCTACTACAATTTTCTTAGTTTTAAAACGGATTGATTCAGACAATTGAAAAGCGACAGCCAATCCGATCACTCCCGCTCCGGCTATGCATACATCAAATTTATCCAATCGAAATCCTATTTAAATTACTTGCCGGCTTATAACATTTCGAAAAGTCAGATTAATCCTAGGTTCACTCAATCCCTTTACTTTGGGTAATTGGTGTATCCAATTACTTTGTAAAGTATCTCCCATCAGTAAAACGCTTCCATTGCGGAGCACAATACGATATTTGGGTAAACCTTTACGAATTTTATGACGCAATTGGAAAACTCGTTCGGCGCCAAAACTAACAGAAGCTATGATTGGTTTGAGGCCCAATTCAGGCTCGTCATCGGAGTGCCAACTTACACTGTCACTTCCGTCTCGGTAATAATTGAGAAGGGCAGAGTTGAATTCTATACCAGTTAGTAACTGAACTGATCGGCGTATAGAGA
>JAKUTG010000369.1:0-2123 GCA_022447905.1 Pseudomonadales bacterium
TTTTATTTAAAGTTAATAATAATGATTAAAAATTGTTAGCAAATTAAAACTACCTAAGACTCCACATTAATTCTTCTGCATCATGGTAGTGTGTACATTGTGTCTGGGTCATCCCAATCAGAGGGCACTGCTGTCTCAGATTCTTCGAAGTATACAGCGTTACCCCAAGCCTGCGCCTGGCTCGAAGAATTGTCCACAAACATAAGGGCGTAACGGGCATTTGTTCCAACATCACAAGTATATTCTGTGCCAACAGTCGGGTCCGTGCCATTTAATAAGGTTTTGATCCAGGTAACTCCTGCAGCGGTGGAGCCCTTCAATTTCGCGCAAGACTGATTATAGGTTAATTTGGAGGCAGTGGATGGGTATGTACTTCCGCTTATGGTGGTGGAGAGCCCTGAGGCCCTCCCTCCATTCGATAAGTCATCGTAACCAAAAACTACGCTAGCAAGCTCAGTTGAGCAGCCTGAATCTGAGTAAAATTTGAATCTTTCAGCAAATGTAGAGCTTGACGTTACGACGTGATTTACAATCGCTGAAGTGGCTCCAGTTGGGTAACCAATAGTATTTGCCCATGATTCAATAAAAGTTGAGTTATCAATACAATCGGTAGAGTTATCTACACTGTAACCCCCCTGAATACCATATATATGAAATGGACTAAATGTCCCTGAAAGACTAGCGTTGTCTATCCCAGTAATACTACCAGAAGCAGTATCACTGCACGAAGAGGCTATAGTAAATGTAGAATCTCCAGCGCAGCTGGTGGTTGTGGTGGTGGAATCATCTGATTTTTTGCAAGCTCCAATGACTGCAATTATGCCTACGATCATGGTGAGCCAAAAAATTATCTTTTTCATAATAACCTCCTTGGGTTTGAGAAAGCGGTAAGATTATTCTTAACTTTTAATACCGGGAAAGGTGTTTGCCTAACTCGGAGTTTCTGTCCTTAAGCTCGAGACAGTCTGGCACATCCTGACAGCCTCCGAAACATTTAGCAAGGCTTTTTTTGATCCTCTTCTTTCCGTTTAATATTTCCTGTTTATCTTCATTGTTCCGAGAGCAATGATCTCACTCTGAACAAAGCGTATAGCTGCTGCCTCAGTGGCAGCAGTGGCTCAGAGTAAAGGTGCCATTGATTTCGCTGCGGCTTCCGTATTTCGCATACATTTTCCCAGTCACAGTTGTAAGGGTGATGTGAATTATAATATTACCTACAGTTTAATTATCTCTGTAAATTCATCCGCAGCTTCCTGGCAAGCGTGCAGGAGTTTTCCATATATTCTGAGATCATTTGTTTCTTCAGCTAAATCCAAATATAGCTGCTCTATCATATGTTCCCTGAAAATCTCGAAAACATCTGAACGTCTATCTGATAATAGTTCCTCCAGTTTTTTGATTGGTACAAGACTGCCTTCCAGCCCACCGATCTGTTTTCTCAGTTTGTAGGTTTGCAGTTTCAGCTTTTCGATCTCAAGAAGTTCTCTCTCGTTATACTGTACAAAGATTCTGCTTCGTCTTCGCTTCAGTGCCCGCCTTGCTCTCGAAACGTCAAGCAATCCGTTTTCATCTGGTCTCAAATGACCTTTCTGGACTCTGTACCAAATAGCAGACCGTGAAACGCCGCATATCCTCGCTAAACCTGCCTGTGTCGTTTTCATTGTCTAATTTCGTTATTATGGTTTCATGGTCGTCTAGCTTGCACTGTGCGGGGTTCTGGGGTGTTTTGCGAAACATGAAGTTTTCAAAATTTCTATGCCTAGAAAGAGATTGCGACGCACAACCCTTAATACTATTTCTCTGGAAGTACCTTTTTACAGATTGATATCTCTTGACGTTGCGATTTCTGCGATTTCTGGCTTTCTAAGCTCATTTTTTACTACAAGAATCGCAATAATAGCGTAAATCGCAGCGGTACTAATTCGTGAGTGCAGGGTTAACTTTAATCAACTTGTGTCGGTTAACGGTCTCCAAACGTACTATTTGATGATCTTCAAGAATCTTCAATGCTGCGTTTCTACGTTTCTTATCCCGTAATCGGTTCGGTCCATCTTGCAATATTGAAACTTTATTCAGATGGAATTCTTGCGATTTCTGGGATTTTTGGTATTGAGACATTATCC
>JAKUTG010000037.1:0-13265 GCA_022447905.1 Pseudomonadales bacterium
AAGCTATTATCTGAGATGTGAACGATTTTGTCGCTCATACGTTTTTCCTTTTTGATGTGGAAGATAAGATTTAAGTATTCGAGGTGACATTCACAGAATTCGTACCTATTTGCATTGAGGGATCACCTATTAATAAATGTTGCAGCTAATAATAAATGTTGCAGCTAATAATAATGCCAAAACTTAAGGATTCAAGGTATCGATTATGAAAAGTATTTTGCTAGAGTGGAAGTACGCACATTACCCAGACTTGTTGCATAGTATCGCCGCAGCTTTCTTGGCAAAGTAGGTAAGGATTGCATCAGCTCCCGCCCGTTTGATGGCGAGTAAAGATTCCATAGCGACAGCATCTTCGTCCAACCAACCGTTCTGGGCAGCAGCCATGTGCATTGCGTATTCACCGCTCACCTGGTAGACACATGTGGGTACGCCGAATTCTTGCTTTACGCGGTATACGATATCCAGATAGGGTAATCCTGGCTTGACCATTATCATGTCGGCTCCTTCGGCCAAGTCCAATCCCACTTCCTGTATAGCTTCATCGCTATTAGCCACATCCATCTGATAATTATATTTGTTCCCACTACCAAGATTGCTGCTAGAGCCAACGGCATCACGGAAGGGATCGTAATAGCTGGAAGCGTATTTGGCCGAGTAAGAAAGAATACGAGTGTAGATCAAGCCATTCTCTTCGAGTACCGAACGGATGGCGGCGACCCGTCCATCCATCATATCGGAAGGAGCCACAATATCAGCGCCTGCCTCGGCATGGGACAAGGCCTGTTTGGCCAGTATCTTTACCGTCTCGTCATTAAGCACATAACCATTTGCATCAATAATTCCATCCTGTCCGTGGGTTGTGTAGGGGTCAAGGGCGACATCAGTTATTACTCCTAATTCCGGTTGGGCTAGTTTTAGTGCACGCACGGCTTCCTGAACTAAGCCATTGGGGTTGAAGGATTCACTTCCATCCTCGGTCTTTATGGAGGCATCTAGAGATGGAAACAGAGCTACAGCTGGGATACCGAGGGCGACTAGTTCAGCCGCTTCTTTTATGAGCTGATCAATACTCAGCCGAAACATGTCGGGCATAGATTCGATAGGCTGTCTCTGCTTCGTACCACCAACAATAAAAACCGGGAAAATTAGGTCATCTGTTGTCAAACTGGTTTCCTGCATCAGGTGCCTGCTGAAGCTATCCTTGCGCATGCGACGCATACGGGTGAATGGAAACTCTCTATGGGATTTGTATTTTGGCACGGACTAGAATCTCTTAACTTATGACAGGTAAGCGTTTATATTCGATGGAAAGCGCGATATTCGGCTTCTGTAGTATCGATTGCAAGAGGTTTATAGCACATCGCATTTCTATAGCAAGAATAAATTAACCCAGACCGACACCATGAAAAATCGGTGAAACCCACGCTATTCTTACTTTACCGCTACTTTAGGGATTACTTGAGTGAATATAACTAGGATCTTGGTAATAGCACTTATTGCTGTCGCAATTGGCGGATATTTTTTATTTAATTTGGATCAGTACCTGACTCTTAACTATGTCCAGTCACGGTTCACTGAAATTCAACAATTGCGGGATGAAAACTTTACGCTAACTGCACTCATTTATTTCTATGTTTATGTAATGATCGCTGCGTTGTCTATTCCGGGCGCTGCAATTATCTCGTTACTCGGAGGCGCAATTTTCGGTTTGGTTTGGGGAATCATTATTGTTTCATTTGCGAGCAGTATCGGAGCTACACTCGCATTCTTGGTGTCACGTTTACTACTTCGGGATTGGGTGAAAAGCAGGTTTGGCGGCTACCTAGCGTCAATTAATCGCGGGATAGAGAAAGACGGCAACTTCTATTTGTTCGGTCTTCGCATGGTGCCTTTGTTCCCGTTCTTCATGGTTAACCTAGTGATGGGATTAACCCCGATTCGGGCTGGCTCTTTCTATGCAGTTAGCCAGGCCGGAATGCTATTGAGTACTGCCGTCTATGTAAATGCCGGATCAGAGTTGGGGCAAATAAGCTCATTATCCGAACTAATGAGTGGTCCAGTAATTATTTCTTTGGTTCTTCTGGGGTTGTTTCCCCTTGGTGCGAGATTTCTGGTGAACATAATTCAGCGCAGGTCGATCATGAGAAAGTTTTCAAAACCCGTTCAGTTTGATGCCAACGTGGTTGTTATAGGCGCTGGCTCTGCGGGTCTGGTTGCGTCCTTAATTATTGCTCGGGCTAAGGCCAAGGTAATTCTCATCGAAAAAAACAGAATGGGTGGAGATTGTCTAAATACTGGCTGTATACCTAGCAAGTCATTTATTCGAAGCGGCCGTATCATGTCTTACATAAGACGGGCGAATGAATTCGGCATTGACGATGCCAGTGCCGATGTGAATTTCTCAAATATTATGGCTCGTGTTAATAAAATAATCACTAAGATCGAGCCTCACGATTCGGTGGAACGTTTCACTTCGCTTGGCGTCGAGTGTGTTATCGGCGGAGCTCGAATCGAATCACCGTATACTGTTAGTGTAAACGGACGTTCCATTAATACCCGCTCGATCATCCTTGCAACCGGAGCACGACCTATAGTGCCTACTATCCCCGGACTCGAGGAAATTGATTACTTAACGTCCGATACGGTGTGGTCGCTCCAGGAATTACCAAGGCGTCTGCTGGTTGTTGGGGGCGGACCAATGGGCTGTGAACTTGCCCAGGCATTTCATAACCTTGGTTCCGAGGTTACTCAGGTAGACATGGCATCGAGACTGCTACCGAGAGAAGATCCTGAAGTTTCCCAGGTTGTTATGGATAAATTCATAGGGGACTGAATAAAGGTGATCACAGGTTGCCAATTGGATAGTTTCGGCAACGACGGCGGTCAATCGTTCATAAAAATTCGGCACCAGCAAGAAGAGCAGCGGATCTACTTCGATAACGTACTACTGGCAATTGGGCGCAAACCAAACGTGGAAGGTTTCGGTTTGGAGGAGCTGGGGGTGTCACTTACCCCGCAAGGCAGTGTGCAGGTAGATAACGCCATGCGAACCGCCTATCCTAATATCTACGCTTGTGGTGATGTGGCTACGTCGTATCAGTTTACGCATATGGCATCCTTTCAAGCATGGTTTGCTGCGTTGAACGCACTGACTGGTTCATTGTGGTTATCTCGCGCGAAATATAATGTGGTGCCGTGGGCAACGTTTACCGATCCTGAAGTTGCTAGGGTTGGGTTGAGTGAGCAAGAGGCGAAAGAGCAGAATACTGCTTACGAGATCACACGCTACAATATGGAGCAGCATGATCGTTCCCTAGTAGATGGCGAAGCCCATGGCTTTATCAAGGTATTGACGATTCCTGGGAAAGATAAAATCTTGGGTGTAACCATTGTTGGGCATCATGCAGGGGAGCTGATTGGAGAATTCACGTTTGCTATGACCCATGGCATGGGCCTAAAAAAGATAGCAGCGGTTACGCATATCTACCCGACTCTTCTTGAAGGCAATAAATTCGCCGCTAATGCTTGGCGAAGCGCACGATTACCAGAAAGATATTTCACTTTAATGGAAAAATATTTTCGGTGGCAAAGAGCCTCCAAACAGGTGCCAGTGAAAAAAGATAGAACAAGCGTTAAGAACAAGAACTAAAAATTTGGGCCAATGTAGCAGCTTTGGTAGCTAGTTTGTGCTTGGTTGATGGCGGAATGCCATGTACATGCAGGTACTGAAAAGTCCAACGAAGGCTACCATTGCCATTTGAGGGATCGAAAGCAACCCGAACAACTGAAACTGGACCTCGGCGCAGTTACCATCGCCTTTCAATAGAAAGTTGAGCATTTCGATAAAAGGGAAGTTTTCGTAGATGTAGGTTAGACCTGGGCCACATGCTGGAACTTGGTCTAGCGGCAGATGCTGTAACCAGATCTGCCGGATTGCGAAGTAACTCCCAAAAATACACATGGAAGCAGCCCCAAAGGCATAAAGCTTCTGGCCCTTGATGCTGGGATTGTGAATAGCAGAGCCTAAGCACGCCAGGCCACACATAATAACGAATACGCGCTGCGTGATACAAAGCCCACAGGGTGAAAGTAACATGACGTGTTCCATGTACAGTACGATCCCGATAGTGGTAACACAGATAAGAAAAACACCGATGTTTATAATACGGTTTTCGGGAATTGTTACAGCCATCATTTACTCCTATTGCTATGCTTTCTACACTGGCGTGATATTTTATACTAGGCTGGATATTCGTGAGTAGGGTGTCAGCATTAGGCTCAAAATTTGTTCCATTGTTTTAGGAACTCATCAAAATTTAATGTATCGGCTGCTTCAATTCTTTTTTGTTTCTCTGTGGAGTACATGCTGGTTTCCTGCATATGCCTGTTTGCCTCTTTACCCAATTCGCCATCCGAAAGGAAGTTTCTATGAATTCTGCTCTGCTGCATGGAGAACTCAAAGAAGGATAATTGGCCCTCTTTCATCTCGGAAATCATACGGCCCGAAGGAGTCAGTTCGGGGTTCTCAATCTTGTGGATCTGGTTATTAAGACTTTGCGCGTACATGTCCCCACCTTTAATATGATCCAGTATCGTGGCGCTGTGAACAAAGTCATCCATCAATTGGTTCGCCCAGTCTTTCTTCGAGATGGGTGACGACTCCAGGTTTAGTACCAATTGTGGATCTCTTCCATATTCAACCACCTTTGTGAGATTACTAGCCACCTCAAAAAATTCACGTTCATTACATAGCGCACTCTCAGCCAGTAAGCAATGCAGCAGGAATATGTCGAGAAACCTTATTTGTTCAGCATCAATGCCAAGTGGCGCGTAAGGGTTTAGGTCTAGAGCTCGGACTTCCACGTACTCTATGCCGTTATCGGTGAGGGCTTGAAGCGGTCGTTCACCGCTTTTTACATTTCGTTTTGGCCTAATGGTGCTGTAAAACTCGTTCTCCAACTGCAACAGGCTGGTATTCATTTGCAAGTAGTTGTCTTCCTCCTTTTGCTCAATTGCCTCGTACTTTGGATAAGGTGTGTGCATCGCCTTATGTAGGGAGTCCACGTATGTTTCCAGCTCGTTGTAGCAGACGAATAATGATTTCTGTGCATCACTTTTGTATCCGAGGCTACTCATCCTCAAGCAGGTCGCGTAAGGCAAGTACAAACTGTATTCATCAAATTTTTTCAAGCTGTGTTCGCGACCGTCAACAAAGCTTTTACAGACAGCCGGTGAAGCACCAAACAGGTAGATTAGCAACCATGAATAGCGATGGAAATTTCGAATTAGATGCAAATATTTTTCTGTTCGGAAATGTTGCAGTTTCCCTTGGTGTTTACACATCGCCTGGTAAGGTTCCCAGAAACATTCAGGCATCGAGAAGTTATAGTGCAATCCCGCGATGATCTGCATTAAACTGCCGTAGCGATGATTCAGGCCTTGACGATAAAGTGTTTTTAGTTTGCCGATATTGGAAACACCATACTGAGCGATCGGAATATCAGCTTCAGCATTCAGCAGGCAAGGCATACTGCTTACCCAGAACATTTCATCATTTTCTAGGTTCTGCAGGGTGAAGCGGTGAATGTTCTCTAGCACCTTCAGACACTCAGCGATATCCGGGGAGGCAGGTGTAATGAATTCCAACAGTGCCTCTGAAAAATCGGTGGTGATGTAGGGATTGGTGAGGGCTGAACCTAGGGCCCTTGGATGACTGGTAAGAGAAATGTGGCCTTCAGGAGAGACGCGCAAGTTTTCCTTTTCGATGCCGCGTTTTATAGCTCCCCATTCGGCACTAAATTCAGGTAACTTATAACGCTGCAGGCACTCAACGAATTGCTTGGCCAAACTTACTCCTGGTTATTCAGATTCCTGAATCCCTGCCTTTCCGACTTGCGTTGCTTTTTTTGTAAGGCGCAGTTGTACTTGGGTGGCACTGTCTAGCTGGGTTACCGGTGACGCATTATGGCAAATATTAACTTTGAGTGCTAACGCCGCTCTTGGCTTAGTGTGCTTCCCTCTGTTTGAAGCGATTAAGTATGCGTCGTTGCTTTTTGGTAGGTTTTGTCGGTATGGGCCAGTGTTTTGGCTGTGCTTTGCGTTGCTCGGCTAAACGTGCACGACTGGAAACACTCTCTGGGGTTTCTTCGTATAGCAATTTAGCCTCCGGCGCACCAAGACGTTTTTCTGACAAGGCTTTCACGATGATGACTTTCTCATCAAATTTTGTCCGCAATTTCAAATTCATGCCTTCTGCTATTTCTTTGCTTGGTTTGGCGCGTAATCCTTCACAATACACCCTGCCACCCTCTACAGCTTGTTTTGCAATAGCCCGTGTCTTGTATAAGCGTGCCGCCCACAGCCATTTGTCCAGGCGGGCTTTAATCCTTGGTTCATCACGCTTGTTTACTTTCTTTGCAGCCATTTGTTTCGGTTACTCGCTAATCATACGGGGAGGCATAATGTCCTCGAAATCCTCTATTTGTGGAAACTCGGCAGGTGGAAGAGAGGCTTTATGGCTGTCTGGTTGCTTAATTCCGTAGAGATACTTAATACCTTCTCTTTTTGCTTGTCGCAGGACTGGCAGTGAGTCATCAAACAATAAAGAGCGTTCCGGTTTGTAAGGTTCTATTTCCTGCAGTGTTTTCCAGAAACCATGATTTTCTTTTGCCAGCTTTAATGTGTGAGAACTGATGTGTTTATGAAAGTACTTCCCGATGCCGGTATGCTTCATTTTAATTGCTAGGCTAGAAGGGTGTGCATTGGTAATCAGCAAAAGTCGCTTGTTGTTGATCTGTAATTCCTTCAATAGCTTTTCTACATTAGGTCTGGAGCATATCTTGTGTTTGATTGTGGTTTTCAGTTCGGTGATGTTGAGCCTCAATTCTGCTTCCCAGTAGTCCAGGCAGTACCAGTTAAGTGTGCCATGCGTCTCCGCATACTTTTTGCGAAGTATAGTCTGAGCCGTCTGTTCAGAAATGCCATGTTCCTGGCCATACACCTTGGGAACCAAAGTGAGCCAGAAGTAGTTATCAAAGTGCAGGTCCAGCAAGGTACCATCCATGTCGAACATTATTGTGTCGACAAGCGACCAGGGCGGCATTGATCACTCCATAATTTTCACTTGGCAAGTTACTGTCTGTAATGCAACATGCCACAGGTTGGGTTTATTCAATTAGAACCAATTAAAATCCTATTCGACAGGAAGATCAATGCAAGCAGACAGACAACTCGAAGCCTTAAAGGAAATAGCGGTGGCCGCTGGCCAGGAGATATTGGCTGTTTACAATCAGGAGGAAGTAATAAAAGTCACGCTTAAAGACGATAATTCACCATTGACCGAAGCAGACCGTCGGGCCCATAGACTTATTGTAGATAGATTGGCGTTATTGACTCCAGGGGTTCCCATTCTTTCTGAGGAGTCCGAATCAACCGACTGGTCGGTGCGTTCACAGTGGAATCGGTATTGGCTGGTCGATCCGCTGGATGGTACCAAGGAGTTCGTAAAACGTAATGGTGAATTTACCGTCAATATTGCTCTAATTCATAACGGAATAGCGGAAGCTGGCGTGGTGCATGTCCCGGTGAGCGGAGTGACCTATGTCGGCAGAACTCGCACTGGAGCGTGGCGTGTATCGCGCGCGGGTGCGTACGAATCAATCCAGTGCAAGTCGCTGGACAACACTCGAGTTATAAAAGTAGTCGCCAGTAGAAGCCACCGAGGAAAGTCGCTTGACCGAGTGATGGCAGCAATTGAAGCTGGGCTTAATCGAGCAGAACTAGTCAGTATGGGCAGCTCCCTGAAAATTTGCCTTTTGGCTGAAGGAAATGCGGATATCTATCCCAGGCTTGCTCCAACTAGTGAATGGGATACGGCGGCAGCACATGCCGTGCTTTGTGCAGCGGGTGGAGAAATCTGCGACACTGAATTTCGGCCATTGCGCTATAACCAGAAGGATGACATTCTCAATCCGTTCTTCATTGGTCTGGCAGATACAGCTTATGACTGGAAAGAGGTTTTAATACCGGCATTTTGATTATGAAAAAAACACTTGGGCATTTGTCAGCAATAGTTCTAAGTGTGCTTTGCAGCAGCCCAGGGTTTCCACAGCAGGTAAGAGTGGTTCCAGCTGAGAGTGCTGGCATGTCAGGTGTTGCCCTCAATGCTGCAACTGAGCGCCTCCAGCAACACATTGATGATGGAGATATCGCCGGAGTAGTAGCTGCGGTTGCGAGAGACGGCAATATTGTTTACTTCGAGGTGTTGGGTTACCTGGATCTTGAAAATGTCATCCCTATGCCCGCCGATGCCCTTTTCCGTACCTATTCCATGACTCGTCAGATCACTAGTGCAGCTGTACTTATGTTGTACGAGCAAGGGAAATTTCAATTCGATGACCCCATCAAACAATATTTGCCTGAGTTTGAAGATCAGAAAGTGTTACGTGATCCCAACAGCACAGATCTAAAACAGGTGAGGAACCGGATAGGCGACATTACAGTCGCTCATCTTCTAACTCATACTTCGGGATTAGGCAGCAGAGGTTCAAGGCTTTATAGAGAGAACAATGTCAGAGATAAGAACATTACCCTGAGCGAGATGGTCGCTAACGCAGCACGTGTCCCTCTTTTTCATGATCCGGGAACGCAGTTTCGGTACGGTATACACGCCACTATTCTTGGGAAACTGGTTGAAGTTTGGTCTGGGCAGCTCTTTGAGGAATATCTGCAGGAACATTTACTCAACCCCTTGGAAATGGACAGCACTATGTTCTGGGCGTCGGAAGAGGATCTAGATCGTTTGTCAGTAGTTTATCGACCGGTCGATGGCCGCTTGCGCTCTTATCAAATAGAAACAATTCCCTACACCATGCGGCCTCGGTTAATCGAGGGCGGAGTAGGGTTACTTTCATCTGTTATGGACTTCATGCGTTTTTCTCAGATGATTCTTGAGGGCGGGTTGTTCAATGGCGACCGGATTCTTCAGGAGGAAACTGTCGCATTGATATATGAGAATGCTGTACCCGATCAAGCGATGCCCATTGGTGGCACGGGTTATTGGCAGGGCTCTGGATGGACATTGGGAGGCTTCAACCTCGTCCTGGATAATATGGATTATAATTTTTCTGTTTCTACCGGTACTATCTGGTGGGACGGATCGGCTGGTACTCGCTACTTCATTGATCCTGTGCAGGGAACAGTCATTGTTATAATGGCTCAGGTTTCCCCTTCCAGTGGCGGTGGCTTTAGGGAAAACTTCTCCAACATGGTTGATGCCGCCATTACCGATCGCCGGTAGTGCTACTTACCCAAAGTTATTGCGCTTCTCTCTGAATATTTTATTAACTAGCTGGCTCATATTGTATCTATGAAAATAATAAGAACTCAGATGGGCCATGAAAAAATTCTTGCGAACTACTTCACAGCTAACGAATCACACCTGAAAAAATGGAGCCCCGCAGTATCCAAAGGTCACCATTCAGTGGGTTCCTGGAAGCGGCGACTGGAAGAGCAAGAGGTTGAGTTTGAATCTGGCTTGTCTGTCCATTTTATTGGCACTGACCAGGAAGAATCTCATGTAGTTGGTAGTTGCTCGCTTAGTAATATAGTAAGAGGTGTATTTCAGGCTTGCTATATGGGTTATTCCGTCGCAAAGTCTTACGAGGGCCGGGGTTATATGAAACAAGTAGTCTCCCACGCTATCGACTATGCATTTGATGAGATAAAGCTGCACCGCGTTATAGCTAATCATATGCCGGGAAATGAGCGATCTGCGAATCTCCTTAAGGCTCTGGGGTTCGAACGCGAGGGCTACGCGAAGAGGTACTTGCTCATAAACGGGCAGTGGGAGGATCATGTTCTCAGTGCTCTGATTAATAGTAAAACCGGTATCCATAATTAAAAAGAAATCCCAGGCTTTATGGCAAAGCTGGAAAAATGGAAGGTGTGCCAGGCAAACCAAAACCCCTTAATCGATGGCGATCTTTGCCAGTAATCAGTCGGGAATGAGTGCGACTACAGGTCTAGAAGTAGCTGGCCTTTATTTAAACTAGGGCAGTCATCGACAAATAAAATCAGTTCTTAATTTTTACTACTAAACTCATAACTGTTTATAATAGAATACCTGGCACCTTCCGGAAGGGTTTCAGACTTGTAGAGAATCATTCCGCTAACCGGTAGAAGCCCCCAGTCTCGGCTAACGTATTTTTCCCTGAAAGGCGCCAGAACGATTTTGGCACCTGTGCCGAATCGTGCCACGGTTATATGAGGAACATGGGCTTTCTGCTCCGGGTAGATTCCAAGAGGAACAAACGCTTGGTCGAGTTCCAATGTGAGAGCACTTAAAAGTAAATTTTCTTTTATCCCAACCCAAATGGAGTTTTTAAAAAACCCAATACCAGCACAATGTAGTTGCATCGCACGGTGTCGAGTTGCTGCCTGGGAAACGATGGAATCGATTGTCCTTAGATCAGATTCTAGTACGGATCCCAAAAATTTGAGAGTGAGATGTAAATTTTCAGGTGGAGACAGCCTGAACCTGACTTTGGTATCGGCGAGCGCGTGCGCAAGATCGATTATGGCAGGCTGAATCTCTTCGTGAAGAGTAAATTTTAGTCCCACAAAAAGTCGTTGTTTTCGTGAGCTGGCTGTATGTGTCCTTCGGGTCTTAATTAGGTTGTTTGGTTTGAATGTACAGATTTCGGCTCTCAACTTGATAGCAGTCCTGCATCTCAACCCCTGGTAATGAGAAACATTCATTTGCATGATGGCTGCCTTTGGCTGATCGCAATTGCACTATAATTCGAATAAAATCACCACTTCATTTGAACAAGCAACACTTCCAGCGGGGATTCTCCACGTGCACGACCGGGCCGTCTACGACAGTGATCACGAGCTGTTTCGCAGCAACGCTAGGCGTTTCTTCCGCGAGGAATTGGAAACTAATATCGAGCGGTGGGAAAAGGATGGGGTACTTCCTAGGGAATTCTGGCTGAAAGCTGGTGAAAAAGGATTTCATTGTTGTGGTATTCCAGAGGAGTATGGCGGTCCTGGCGCAGATTTCCTCTACAATATGGTCTTGTCCGAGGAAGTGGGTTACGCCATTGGTGGGGCCAGTGTGGGCTTTTCTGTCTCTTCCGATATTGTTTCCTACTACATTTTACATAGTGGCACTGAAGAGCAGAAAAAGCACTGGTTACCAAAAATGGTTGCCGGTCAGGCTATCCCAGCCATAGGAATGACCGAACCGGGTTGTGGTAGTGATCTCAAGGCGGTGCGTACTACCGCAGTTAGAGAAGGAGAGCATTATGTTATCAATGGACAGAAGACATTTATCACAAATGGTCAGAACTGTGACTTTGTATTATTGGTTTGTTCCACAGATCAGTCACTGGGAGCTAAAGGCATCAGCCTTATCATTGTAGAAAGTGACAGAGAAGGATTTCAGCGCGGACGAAATCTTGAAAAGATTGGTCAGAAGGCAGCTGATACTTCGGAGTTATTTTTCAGTGATGTCCGAGTGCCTGCTTCGAATTTGCTCGGTAATGAAGGTGGTGGCTTTGCTGTGCTAATGAATGAATTACCGCGTGAGCGAATGACGATCGCTTGTCGTGCCTTAGCTGAGGCACAGCGAGCATACGAATTGACTAGAGATTATGTGAAAGAGCGCAAGGCTTTCGGTAATTCAATCTTCGAGTTTCAGAATACGCAGTTCAAACTTGCCGAGATTAAAACCAGCCTAGCGGTTGGGTGGGCCTACTTGGACCAGTGCCTTAGCAAGATTAATGAAGGGACGCTGGCCCCAGAAGAAGGGGCAATGGCAAAGCTCTGGACCACTGAAACAGGAAACAAGATTGTCGATGATTGTCTGCAGTTCTTTGGGGGCTATGGTTACATGAGCGAATATCCGATTTCCCGCCTGTTTGTCGACTCTCGGGCTCGCAGAATATACGGTGGTTCATCGGAAATCATGAAGCTAGTAATCGGAAGAAGTATTTGAAGATCGGAACATAAAGGGCTCAATTTTTAAGGGTTTAACATGAATGGAATTACCGCTTTTGGTGCTTATATACCGAGAGGCCGATTGAGCAAGAAGGCAATTGCCGAAGCTAATGCCTGGTTTGATGCAAACCTCAAATCCCTGGGTGAAGGTGAACGCAGTATATGTAACTGGGACGAAGATACTATCACCATGGCGGTCGAGGCAGTCAGCGCCTGTATTAAATCCATGAACGATAAAGCTGTTGACACTTTGTATCTTGCTTCGACAACTTTTCCGTTTCTCGATCGCCAGAGTTCCGTATTAGTTTGCGAAGCCCTGAGCCTGGAAAAACAACTACGCACCATGGATATTGGTGGCTCTCAGCGTGCTGCAACTTCGGCGCTTGTCTCCCTACTGGAGAGCAAACATGCCGTTAATGGAATATTAGTCGCGTCAGAACATCGCCGCACCAAGGCCGGATCAAGAGCCGAGATGTTGTGGGGAGACGCTGCGGCAGCGGTTGCGATAGGTTCGACAAACGTGATTGCTGAAGTGCTCGGTGTAGAAACATTAGCTGTAGATTTTGTCGACCACTATCGCAGTGAATTAGCCACTTTCGATTATGGTTGGGAAGAACGCTGGATACGTGACGAGGGGTTCATGAAAATTGTACCAATGGTTGTGGACGCTCTACTAAAGCGGTGTTCAGTTCCGGCGGAAAACATAAGACATTTCATAATACCTACAGATCAGGCACGCACTCCGAAGGGACTAGCTAGAAAAATTGGGATCGATAGCAACGCAGTTATAGATAACCAAATTAACAGCGTAGGTGTGGCAGGTGCTGCACAATCTATCCTTTTGCTCGCTAAAGCGCTGGAAACCGCTCATCCGGGGGACCTGATACTTGTTGCGGGTTTCGGCCAAGGTTGTGATGCCGTTCTGTTACGTGCAACCGATGCCTTAGATAGTTATAAACCCGCAACTGGAGTAGCCAGCTCTATAGAGGCGCGCCGAGAAGATACCAATTACAACAAATTTCTAAGCTTTAACAACTTGATCGAAAGAGATATTGGCAAGCGTGGTGAGGAAGATAAGCAAACATATCTATCCGGCTAAAACAGGCGTAAGGATTTGCTTAACGGGTTTATTGGTGGTAAATGCTGTGAGTGTGGAACGGTTCAAATACCGCGCGAAAAGTATTGCGTTAACCCTGAATGTAATGCGCTAGAAAGTCAGGACGAGTACAGCTTTGCTGACAAGACAGGAGAGGTGATGACCTGGA
>JAKUTG010000370.1:0-2090 GCA_022447905.1 Pseudomonadales bacterium
ATAATTCCATAGACCGTTCTGGGATGTAGGGAAATGTACGATTCGGCGCCCCAGGATGGAAATAATAAGTGCTATTTTGCCCCATTTCGTGATAATCCACGGTGATATTCGGCTTCCACTGGTGAAACTTCGCGACCCAACCGCGTGGGCCAGGGTGCTGGATAATCAACCATTGTCGGTTCAAGTCGAACCAGTAGTGGTTGGTCCTTCCGCCGTGCCTAAAAGTGTTTTGAAGTCGTTGACTTTGATTAGAAACAGGCACATAGCTGCCATGCATATGGTTCCAGGCCGACATACGACTATTACCGTCAGGATTGAATACTGCTATCAGTATGATCACGCTTTGTTGCAAGGTTGCCTCAATTTCTTCCCCCTGTGCTGCAGCAAGATGATAGGCAACCGCCATAGAAGAATCGGTTGAGCTTACCTCGGCGCCGTGCACACCGTAGTTCAGCCAGGTGATGATAGGCATATCATTATTGACTTCCTGAGCACTGGCAGGGTCGCTTAATGCCACATGCGCCGCTTTGATCCCATCGATTTGGGCATGGTTTTCCGGAGAAGTGATTGTGAGAGCGAGAATAGGTCGACCTTCATGAGTATAGGCCATGGTCTCGACGGTAATCCGCGGCGTTAATTCGGCAATATTACGAAGATATTGCACTAGCAGATCATTGCGTGCGATGCGATGACCCAGCGGGTGACCGATTACCGTTTCGGGTCGAGGTATGTTCGGATCATAGTTAATGTTATCTACATAAAATGGCGCATCTCTGCTTGCCTGCGCCGTGACATTTTGTGCAGCAAGCAATGTCAGAGTGGTTGCGAGGGTTAGGCCGAGCCTTGAAATCCTGATAAGCAACTGCATTTTCCATATCCTTCAATATTGGTTTGATGCATTAAAAGATGCAGCTAATAAGTGATAATGTCTAGCCAATTCGATCTAATTGATAGCTCCAGCCAACAAAAACCGGAAAGTCTCTGGACACTCAGTTTTTTACATTAAACTTGTTGTGGTTTCTGGCAGGAGGTTGCAGAAGAGTTATAAAATTATAGGAGCAGGGAACTACCAGGATGTTACTGTGAAAAACATCCGATCTAGCCAAAAGATGACTAAAGACGAAAACACTCAAACCCGACGAGAATTTCTGCACTCCGTAGGAGATATCGGAGGCACCGCTGCCGTTTATCAAGCCATGATTTCAATGGGTTTGTTAATGCCCGGTGATGCAGCAGGTGCGGAGCTTCGCAATCAATGGGAAACCAGGGTAAATCAACTTGCTACAGGAGTGAAGCCCACTGTTGCGGTATTGGGAGGGGGAATTTCCGGTCTGTGTGTGGGCTACGAGCTCAAAAAGGCAGGATTTCCTTTTTTCGTAGTTGAAGCTCGGCAAAGGCCTGGAGGGCGCAGTCATACTATCCGTTCCGGATCAATCGTAGATGAAGTTGATAGCCAGCAGACTTGTACTTTTGATAACGAAGAGGAGCTCTACTTTAACGCAGGCCCCGCTCGCATTTCTCAACACCACAGTAATTTACTTGCTTATTGCCGCGAGCTGAACGTGCCTCTGCAAGCATTGGTTAATGATAATCGGGGCGCTTATATTCACGATTCTGCAGCCTTTGGAGGAACCCCGGTAAGGGCGAGAGAAGTTATAACGGCAATGCGCGGCAATATTACGGAATTATTGGCTAAAGCTATAAATGCCAACGCTCTAAATGGAGATATTGGAATTGATGAGCGTAGCTTTGTGCTTGATGTGCTAAGGGATTATGGCAACCTAAACTATAATTTCAAATATACAGGTTCCAAACGGGCTGGGATTTTATCAGGTACAGGAGGGCTGACACCCTGGCAGTCCATCCAGCCACTTAATCTGAATGATTTTTTCTTCGATACCAGTGTGCCGTTTAGAGTTAACTTCGGGGAGTCCTATAATCAAGCAGCGACCATGATGCAACCTGTTGGGGGCATGGATCGAATTGCTTATGCTTTCGCAAACGAGCTGAAAGAAGAACTTTATTATGGGGCAGAAGTTACAGCAATGCGTCGAGCGGGTAATCGCGATAGATTAGAGGGCCGCGCAAAT
>JAKUTG010000371.1:0-2070 GCA_022447905.1 Pseudomonadales bacterium
TCCTGTCAAAGAAATAACTGCCTTGTCACCGTTCGCTGGTAGTGAAGTCCTCTTTACAATCATTGCGGTGGTTGTTTGGATTGGTTGTCATGTCTGGCAGATCAAGTCTGAAAACAACTCATATGACGAGCAAACCAGTAAACTGCAAGGAAACCTATCCAAAGCAATTTCTGGGGATTAAGTCATCATTTGATCACTGCTATAACGACGTTGCCGCACCATCTGTGCGGTGACGTTTTTTTATGATGGTCTTTTCATAAAAACATAACGGCCAAGGCAAATAGGTGTCGCCAATGAATGGCTAATTGCGGTTTTTAACATGGGTCCTGTTGATTCCCTTAATGGGGACTCAAACCATGGTTGCGATCTCCACGTTCATCCCCCTAGACATCCAGTGCATTCTGTCTCTCCCACTCGGAAAAGTGCTGCATATATCGGTTCCACTCATCCATCTTTAGTTTGAAATAAGAGTCAGAAAACTCTGAACCGAGAATGTCGCGCAAGGTCTTGTTTTTCTGAAAAGCTCGCAGTGCGTCCAGTAGATTTAAGGGCAACTTGGGAGCGTTCTGTGCCTTGTGTCCCTCTGCGTACATATCAATGTCAAGTCTCTTCCCTGGATTGGCCTGATTTTCTACACCCCAAAGGCCTGCACCAATGAGAGCGGCCTGCAGCAGATAGGGATTCGTTGCACCGTCCGCGAGTCGTACTTCGATGCGATCCGAGTCAGGAATACGAATCATGTGGGTGCGGTTGTTGCCTGAGTAGGTAACAGTATTGGGGGACCAAGTGGCTCCGGAGGTTGTACGAGGGGCGTTGATACGCTTGTAGCTGTTCACTACAGGATTGGTGATAGCTGCCATGCTTTCTGCATGCTTTAGCAACCCACCAATAAAGTGGTATGCCAATTTTGATAGACCAAGTTCTCCATTAGCGTCCTCCATCAGGTTCGTATTCCCGTCCTTACTCCAGATCGAAATATGTGCGTGACATCCGTTCCCAGTCAACGTGGGCAATGGCTTGGGCATAAAGGTGGCGCGGAAACCGTGTCGTTCGGCAATCGTCTTGGTCATGTACTTGAAGAAGGTGTGTCTGTCAGCAGTTGTGAGGGCTTCTGAATAATCCCAGTTCATTTCAAACTGACCGTTCGCGTCCTCGTGGTCGTTCTGATACGGTCCCCAGCCGAGCGTCTGCATATGGTCACAGATTTCCGCAATCAAGTCATAACGCCTCATCAGGGCCTGCTGATCGTAACAGGGCTTGGGCTGCATATCGGCAGAATCAGCAACCGCCGTTCCTTCGGATGTGAGGACGAAGTATTCACACTCAACTCCAGTGTTCACAAGATAGCCCTTGGCTTCCGCGTCGGCGAGAACTTGTTTGAGTACCGTGCGTGGGCCATGCGCAACAACTTCCCCACCAAGATAGATATCGCTGGGCAGCCAGCCAACCTCCGGCTTCCACGGCAACTGAATCAGCCGCTCTGAATCAGGAAGACCGAACATATCAGCATCAGCTGGAGTCATATCGAGGTGTGCCGCAAAGCCCGCGAAACCAGCACCGTCTTTCTGCATACCAGCAATCGCACTGGCGGGAACTAGCTTGGATCTAACTACGCCAAACAAGTCCGTAAAACTGATCAAAAAATACCGAATACCCTTTTCCTTTGCTGTCTCTCTAAGACTAGTGCTCATTTTCCCTTTATGGTTTGTTATAAAATCTCCGCCCAGCTTCCGTTACATTCGCGGGCTAGGCGGATAGTAGTATGTATCAATAGAACATATTTGAACCCTTGGTCCTCATCACACTTCGTGGTATTGCCCCTTTACAGCAGTAAGCCAACCACTATAGATAAACTGCATCGAAATTCTACAGAGATGAAGCTGGAATGACAAGGTTTTTATTAATTTTTGAGATTTTTGGCTTGACCTAAAAAATGTGTTAAATGATACTTGCGCGTGTTGATGAAAATAGTGAATTCATTTTGAAGAATAATTTCCACAATGGATATAGCAAACTTAACAACAACTTCTCGCATTTTGGAACCGGGATTACGCAAGTACATGCCTTATG
>JAKUTG010000372.1:0-2053 GCA_022447905.1 Pseudomonadales bacterium
CAATTCCTTACTTCGGGTTCGTACTTTCCAGCGTGCCATTATTTGCGCTATTCATGGTGTTGCACGGCGAACGAAGAAAGTTATGGCTGCTAATTGGGGCCGCGGGGGTTCCAATCTTTTTGTATTCCTTATTCCGTCACGTATTCAGTGTCCCGCTTCCGAGGGGCATGTTTCTGGGGTCATTTGGATGACTGGTGACATCTTTCAGGGCTTGGCTCAGGCAAGTTTGCCCACCAGTCTTTTGGCAACCTCCATCGGGTCTCTATTGGGTCTTGTAGTGGGCATGATTCCGGGTATGACGATCAGTACTGGCATCATCATTGTCTTGCCGCTTACCTTTGTGATGGATCCAATGATTTCTATTGCCTTGTTGTTGGGTCTTTATGTCGGTGGAATGATGGGAGGGAGTTTTTCCGCCATATTATTGAATATCCCGGGCACTCCTTCGGCATCGGCGACTGCTATTGACGGTTACCCAATGGCAGTACGCGGAGAAGCAGGTCGAGCCCTGGGTACGGCGATCATTGCAAGTTTTGTCGGTGGATTATTTAGTTTCCTTTGTCTTTTCTTTATTGCCCCACTTTTGGCTGAGGTTGCCCTTAAATTTCATGCTCAGGATCTCTTCAGTTTGGTTTTCTTCGGATTGACAATTATTTGTAGTTTCGCCGCCCGTTCACTCATCAAGGGATTTTTGTCGGCTGTCATTGGCCTCCTCATTGTTACCATAGGTTTGGATCCGGTGATGGGTACTCCCCGCTTTACTTTTGGTCAGGTGAATATGCTCGCTGGTATTCATTTTCTGACAGCCTTGATAGGTTTGTTTGCTATACCACAGCTTGTTGAGAATTTGATTGCACTGAAAGCCGGTCTGGATGTCGGTCGGGCTCAGTCTAGGATCGGCGGCATCTTGCCTCGTTTGCAGCAGTTGAAGGCCATGGTGCTTCCCACTTCCATTGGATCGGTGACAGGAAGTTTTCTTGGAATTCTCCCTGGTGTAGGCGGCCCGATCGCTGCATTCATTAGCTATGATTACACCAAGAAAGCGAGTAAGACGCCGGCAACTTTTGGTAAGGGCTGTGTGGAGGGAATCGCGGCGCCTGAATCGGCGAACAATGCTGTGACAGGCGGCGCTCTCATCCCGATGATGACTTTGGGAATACCGGGAGATCCGGTTACCGCAATTCTGATTGGTGCGCTTATGATCCACGGGCTGGCACCGGGTCCGCTGTTGTTCATGGAAAGGGCAGACTTTGCGTATAGCGTCATCTTTGCTTTCTTTTGGGCCAATATCTTCAACCTAATTATCGCGCTGGCCGCCCTTCGTTTATTGATTAAACTTCTCGCAACCCCGAAGGCGTTATTGATGCCAACGATTGTGATTCTTTGTGTTATTGGGAGTTACGCTCTGCGTAATAATATTTTTGATGTTTATGTAATGTTTTCGTTTGGCTTACTTGGGTTAGCAATGCGTTGGTTGAACATGCCGGTAGTGCCGTTGCTGCTAGCAATGGTGCTTGGGACGCAACTGGAGGAGCATTTACGAGTAGCCTTGATCGGGTCGCAAGGGGATGTGAGTGTTTTCTTTACGTCACCCGTAAGCCTCTTTTTTCTTTGTCTATCGGGGCTGTCAATTTTCTGGTCGCTCTATACCGGGAAAGGCAATCAAGAAAGACAATAAACGAATCACACTAGTGCGCTGGGCCTAGAAGGATTTCGACTATGACTGCACATCCGGTTCGAGTGGCTGTTGTGGGTATCGGATGGTGGTCGAATATCTTGGCTGACGGGGTATTGAGAACTTGTGGCGCGTTACAAATTGACTCTTGTTATACCCGTTCCATCGAAAAGCGAAAAGAATTTGCTGATAGGTACGAGTGTAAAGCTGCAAATAGTTACCAGGAAATTCTCGAGGACGAGACTATCGAGGGCATCATCAACACCACTCCAAACCACGTTCACCTTGAAACAACCCGTCTGGCAGCCGCTGCTGGGAAGCACGTGTTTCTGGATAAACCAATTGCGAATACGATTTCGGACGGCAGAGAAATTACCA
>JAKUTG010000373.1:0-2051 GCA_022447905.1 Pseudomonadales bacterium
CAGGTGCAGAGAGCTCTTCCTCCTGGTCATCCTCGATTTACCTCAATTCAATCTGATAACATTAGACTTTCATCAGCCTGATTTATTCCTCCATCATTCAATCAACAAGCTCACTCCTAAGAAACTGGAAGGCCACTCGAGTCTCGACCACCTTCGAGTTACCTTGTTCGCATTAAAACAAATCGTCAGCCACCTAGATACGGTGAGCCGTAAGTTAAATCTGTCGCCGTAAGCAACAACCATGACTGGAATAAAGACGACTAGCCCAACCCAACTGCTCAACTCGACCTTTGGTTTTGAATCTTTTAAGCCTGGTCAGAGAGAAATTATCGATCATCTCTTAAACAGGACTCATGTGCTGGCTGTGATGCCAACTGGCTCGGGCAAATCGTTATGCTACCAGATACCTCCACTCGTTCTAAACGAACGTGCAGTTGTTGTATCACCACTTATGGCGCTTATGGATGATCAAGTTGCCGTCCTACAGGATCTGGGTATACCCGCTGACCGCATTCATTCCAATCGCAGCTATGAAGACAACAGAGAAGCATGGAATCAATTTAAGAACCGTCAATCTTCCCTGCTTTACATGTCCCCAGAAATGCTAATGAGCCAGAAAATGCTGTCCGCATTACAGCAAGTTGAAACTGGAATGTTTGTAATTGATGAAGCTCACTGCATTTCAAAATGGGGCGCTAACTTTCGTCCCAATTATGAGGCTCTGTCGAAACTAAACGAGATTTTCCCTCAAGCAGTAATCGCCGCATTTACAGCAACAGCCGATACTGCGACACAACAAGACATTATCCACAAACTTACCAAAAACAATGCCGTCAAGTTTGTGCAGGGGTTCGACAGGCCGAATTTACGACTAACTGTGAAGCCCAAGCTAAATTGGAAAACCCAACTCTTGGAGTTTCTTGACGATAAAAAGCAGTACTCAGGAATTGTCTATTGCTTATCTCGTAAACAGACCGAGGAAGTAGCCGCGTTTCTTCAAAACAAAGGTTACAACTCTATTGCCTATCATGCTGGTTTAGATGGTGAGACTAGAAGCAAGAATCAGGATCTATTTATGACTGAACCTTGCGTCATCATGGCAGCCACTATTGCCTTCGGTATGGGAATAGACAAACCAGACATACGCTTTGTGGCACACGTTAGTCTTCCTGGAAGCATGGAAGCCTACTATCAGGAGATTGGGAGAGCTGGGCGGGACGGAGAACCGGCTGAAACATTATTGATCTATGGCCTGAACGACCTATTTCAGAGGCGTCGTTTCATCGAAGATGATGGAGAAGACCAAAGCTACAAACTGAGAGAACATAAGCGATTGGATTCCCTATTGGCCTATTGTGAAGCATCTTCCTGTAGACGAATAGCGCTGCTCCATTATTTCGATGAACAGATTTCTCCCTGTGGCAATTGCGATAATTGCATAGACCCACCGGAGTTAGTCGACGGTACCGAACTAGCCAAAATGGCACTCTCTGCAATTTACAGAACTGGGCAATTCTTCGGTGCAGCACACATCATAGATGTATTACGTGGCTCACAATCAGAAAAAATCATTGAGAGAGAGCATGATCAAATAAAAACTTTCGGTATCGGTTCAAAATATTCAAAACCCTACCTACAAAGTTTTATACGGCAACTTATAGCAGCTGGTCATATTGTCTTGAATATTAAGAAATACGGCGGGCTGGAAATATCAGAGAGCGGTTTTAAACTCCTAAAAGGCGCGACTAGCTTTCAATGCAAGCAACCATTAGAACCGATGCCAAAACAGAAAATAGGTCGCACGTTAAAAGAAAGCATTCCGACGCATATCTATAGTGGGGAAAATGCTGAATTATTGTATCGGCTCAAACAAAAGCGACTAACACTCGCCCAAGACCAGGGCGTCCCAGCCTTTGTAGTCTTTGTAGATACAGTTCTGTACCAAATGGTGGAAAGAAAACCAAAAAATAGAGATGATTTTTTGAATTTAGTTGGTGTCGGACCAGCCAAACTAGAAAAGTACGGTGACAGTTTCCTGTCGGTAATCAACA
>JAKUTG010000374.1:0-2028 GCA_022447905.1 Pseudomonadales bacterium
CAACGGCACTTCGAAGATCTTGTAGTAAGATAAACTCTTCGTTGCTAACAGGACCGGGGTATTCTCTTGTAATATTGATTTGCTCGGCATTCAGCCCGCGTAACGGGGATCCATCCACCTCTGGTAGCATTACCACAGCTTCAGCACCATGGTATCCTAATTCAAGTTCTACAATATCACCAACCGCAACCCCCGTTTTTATGCTAATTGTGTCTTCGGTTACAGTATTAAAGTGTCTGCTAAAGGTTCTCCAAATGCCAGCTTCATCATTATCCGATGACCAGAACTGGCCATTCACACCCGCAGTATCAATAAAATATTGTCCATGTTCAATGTTTTCAGCAGGAATTTTTCCACCATCAGCATAGTTTTGCAGTTTACGGTTCCAGGCCTGAACATTCCCACTATCAGCAGTTGCCCCGATCTTTAGGCCAAGTTCATCCCGGGCTGTTTCAGCATTAACTATGTTCCATTGGTCTATGCCACCCGCGAGACTAATCATAATCTGATTTTCATCACTATGTTGGAAGGTGGAAATTCGATACAAATCATCAGAATGCGCTTGGACATCTTCATTAATTTCAAGCCCCAGATTAACCCGCGCTGAATCAGCATTAGGCGCACCGGTCCCACCATCTGCTATTGCAATAGGCTCGATCAAACTATCCAACTCAATTCCAACGATCCTTCCACCAGTAATGTTTACACTTTCTGGTTCCTGGATTGACATATCTCCAAGTCCCAAAGTAGCACGAAGGGCAGAATCGCCTTCACTTATCCATTTTCTTTCATCATTATCGTAAATAATAAGATGCACATGCCCAAGATCATCATCCTCATCGAGCCTAGCGATATCTTCAAGATCTGAATCATAACGCTGGATGGTAGTACCAATAAGAGTATCCAGAGTATCATGACTAACATAGTCTTCAATAGTAGAGTCGAAAAGGACCTCAGTAACATAGTAGCTTAATGTATCCGTCAGGGCAAAGCTCGCCAGATTAGGTAAACTATCTAAATCCTGATAATTATTGCTAAAAGCGACAAGGGATAATTGCGAGGTTAACGTATAACTAGCCAAACTATCCAATGAAGTATAGTAGCTGAGCGAATCCTTTGTTGCAAACGGCGTGAGGTCAGGAGTATTAAACAGATCAGAGTACTCCCCACTTAGGGCAACATCAGCAAGATCAGCTGTTTTGGTATAGCCTTTGGCAAAATTCGTTGTATCCGACATTACTGAATACAACACAGATGTGATCTGCTGTCGCGGTGACAGAACATTGCCATCAATTTCAATTTCCAGGTAGGAATTCATCGGTACAGTTTCGATGGGGAAACCATTCGAACCCAATAGAGCCGAAACGAGACCATCGGCGATGGTCAATAGGTGCGTCTCAGTCCAGAATTCGGATCCTCCTTCTTCCTCATCAAAAAGACGAAAATCAACTGTATACTGGCCATCATTAACTGGACCAGCATTACCAACGGTCAGGAATCCCTGATAGGAAAGGAGCCTAGGCACCCTTTCCATCGAGACAGTTTTGCTGGCGCGACCTCCTATATCATCTTTGGTAAATCTCACCTCGCTGTCACGGAATTTCTGCCCGTGCACCAGCATAGGTATTAATATTAGTGCAAGAATGTAGTTTTTCATGATACTACTCCTTTTATTACTCTGTTGATCTGTTTTTTAACATCAATTTTATATCGCCGTTTCCGACGAACGATAATTATTATTCAAAGGGAAAATCGGGCGGCATACCCAAGTCTTTATCCCCTCCAAAAATGGCAATAGTTAAGCCCCCGACAATAAGGGCGGTAACCGCCAGTACTTCCGGGTGTGATTTATAAAATTCTATGGTGTCATTAATACTTTGCTGGATCCTGGCCTTCAGGTCCTGAGATCCTTTTCTGTCATCCTGCTTTGGTTTCGCTTTTTTACCGGAAAACAATTCCTGTAGTGCTTTTTCTACCGCAGGCCGGATATCGGTCATACCGATTGGACCACCCTGATTATCCAACACA
>JAKUTG010000375.1:0-2026 GCA_022447905.1 Pseudomonadales bacterium
AAACATGTCATTTTCCGGCTACCAATCGCGGGATGCGGTTACGAGTGCCAATGTCGGATTGATTATGCCGACAAGTCTTTGTTCAGGACAGGTCGCCCAACTCATCGCCAATAAATTAAATGTTGCGCGTGAAGACGGGCGAGAATTGGCGAGGGTTGATCGCTATATTGCACTTGTCCATACCGAAGGCTGTGGCAGCGCGAATTCAGAAGATTTATTTCTAAATATCGTTAGCGGGCACTTGCAACACCAGTTCATCACACACGCAGTGCTTCTCGAACATGGATGCGAACGCACTCACAACGATGCCATTCGGCATGACCTGTTGAGTAAGGGAGTCGATCCGACACATTTTGACTGGGCCAGTGTTCAACTGGAAGGTGGTGTCGATCGAGTGGCAACAAAAGTTGAACAACAGTTTCGGCTCGCTCTTGATTCCCCCATACAACGTAAAACAGGCTCCATTAAGGATCTCAAAATTGGTCTCATAGCCCAAGGTTCCATCAGCGAAATGGCAGCTCGCGCGTTAGCAGATTTGATACGGGATCTTGTGGAATCCGGATCAACTATCGTTCTCCCTGAAAATGCAAGCGTTATAAACTCCGCGACCTTCATGGAACGACTTTTTGAGGGGAAACAAAGTTGGTCAGTTAATCTTGGCTATGGTGTACATCCATCTAGCAGTGGATGTTTTGTGATGTCGACTCCGACCACTAGCACCACCGAAATCTTGACCGGACTCGGGGCTACTGGAGTAGAGATTATATTGATGCACACCAACGGTATACCCGTTGCCTCGCACCCCTTAGTACCAGTATTGCAGTTCGGTGACGAAAGTGAACACAGTGAAAAGTTCATCGATGACCTGGATTTTGTTTTACCTCAACTGATGGATAATTCCAGCGAATTTTTGATCAAACAGATAGAAGGCACTATCAAACGGCAACATGTCCCTAAATTACACCACCGCGGATACACAAATTTCCAGGTGACGAGAGGAGCCGTAGGCGTTTCTCTGTACTGGACTTTCGTAAAAATGATTTCTGACCACTCGTCTGACCGGTGTAGATGGAGGCAACAATGTTAACCGATGCTCAAGTTTCCCAATATCACGAAAACGGTTACACCATACCAAACTATCGCCTTCCTGATGATACGTTGGCTGACATCCGCAGGGACCACGATCGCTTGATACAAAACCATCCTGAGTTTCGTAATTACTGCCCGAATGTTCTTGCCTATGATCTTAGCTTCCTAAACTACGCTCGGGTGCCAGAAATTCTGGATATGGTTGAACAAGTCATCGGAGCAGATTTTGCACTTTGGAATTCCAGTTTCTTTGCGAAGCCGGCCCTAGATGGCCAGGCAACGCCCTGGCATCAGGACGGCGAATATTGGCCCATCCGCCCACCCGCCACTTGCACTGTATGGATGGCAATCGATGATGCGACCGTAGACAATGGATGCCTAAGATTTATTCCGGGCTCGCATAAGAAACGAACCCTACGTCAGCATAGGATCAACTCCGATCCGAACTTGACGTTAAATCAGGAATTGCTTCCTAATGAATACTCGGAAGAAGAAGCTATTGATCTAATCCTTGAGGCAGGACAGATTTCCTTACACGACATCTACATGATACATGGATCAATAGAAAATCGATCACCCCAGTCGCGCCGAGGAATGACGTTACGGTACATGCCAACCACATCGATTTTTGATCGTGACCTGGCGTCTCGTCAAGCATCTGAAAAAGGACTACTTAATCACACAGAGAGAACGCTTTTCTTAATGCGTGGCAGTGATCTTTCTGGAAAGAATGATTTTCGAATTCGACGGTAGACTTTGCTAGCGAAGAACTACTTGGCAAAGATAACCTAAACGATCAGGAACAATTTATGTCACAACAAAATTTGAAAGGCGTAATCGTTCCCGCCACAACTCCATTCGATGCAGCAGGCGAGATTGATTTTGGTGCAGTATCACCACAAATTGACTGGCTTATCAGCAACGGCGTCCATGGAAT
>JAKUTG010000376.1:0-2023 GCA_022447905.1 Pseudomonadales bacterium
ACGATGCTGGTGCGAGCCACTGGCAGACTCTGACGAACGTCGTCATACCCCTTTGTCGACCAGGAATTGCAATCGGCTCGATATTTGTGATTACCATCATCATGGGTGATTTCATCACAATAGGTATCATGGGTGGTCAGCAGATTGCGTCAATCGGAAAGGTAATTCATGTTGAGATGCAGTACCTCCAGTTTCCAGCCGCAGCTGCAAACGCCGTGATACTGCTGGCGATCGTTCTGATGATTATCTATGGCCTCACCCGCGTGGTGGATGTGCGCAATGAACTCTAGGTCATGGCTAGACAGCGTCGTCCAATCAGTTTCTATTATCTTGCGGCATTTTTCTCTGCCTTCATCATTTTTCTGTATGGACCTATGCTGATCATTGTGGTTTTATCATTTCAGGGACCACAAGGGGGATTAACTTTTCCTATGAATGGGATTTCGACCTTCTGGTTTGAACGTTTATGGGAAGGTGTGGGTGTTATTGACATCTGGCGAGGATTCCGACGTTCGCTTCAGCTTGGTTTGGTCGTTATGGTTCTTACAGTAATTCTGTCACTTGCTGCGGGACTTGCATTTCGCCAGCGGTTTTTTGGCGCGTCGACAGTTTTCTTTGTCGTGATATCAAGTCTCATTATGCCTTCTATCGTTGTTAGCCTGGGTATTGGGCTGGGTTTTCAGCTTATGGACAACGGTTTCATGTGGTTCGGAGAGGCTTACGACATTCGTTTCATTATTGAAGAGTTTGAGACCACCACCGGCCTATTTACTTCAGCACTGGGTGCCCATCTAACCTGGACACTGCCCTTCGGGCTTCTCATCATGTTTGCTGTCTTCAATCGTTTTAACCCTGCTCACGAAGAGGCAGCCAGGGATCTGGGTGCAAATCACTGGCAAACAATTCGATATGTCGTAATACCAATCATCGCACCGAGTTTAGTCGGGGTGGCGTTGTTCGGATTTACCCTGTCATACGACGAACTGGCCCGAACTCAGCAAGCCGCAGGCTCCAAAAACACGCTGCCCCTTGATTTGCAGGGCCTGACTACAACGGTCACGACACCTGAAATATATGCATTGGGTACCGTTACGCTGGCGGTCTCTTTTGTCATAATAACCAGTACGGTGGCGATCGCAATGCACCTGCAACGCCGGCGATCTGCACTTGGCTCCGATGCCGGGAAAGGAATGGTCTGATGAAAATTTTGATTGTGAATCCGAATACGACGCAGTCTATGACCGATAAAATTGCTGAGGCGGCGCGCTCGGTAGCAGCAACAGATACTGAGATCCTAGCAATTAATCCCCAGGATGGGCCAGCCAGTGTCGAGGGATACTATGACGAGGCCTTCGCTGTACCGGGACTTCTGCGTGAGATTCGAAAAGGTGAATCAATGGGGGTTGATGGTTACATCGTGGCCTGTTTTGATGACCCTGGACTTCACGCGGTCCGCAGCATAGCAACAGGGCCAGCGGTTGGAATCTGTGAGGCCGCAGTCTATGCAGCGAGCATGGTTGCCGGTTCCTTTACGGTGGTGACTACTTTAAGGAGTTCGGTACCAGCGATCGAGAAAGTCGTGCGTGGTTATGGCCGAGATCACTTCTGCCGCAGGGTTCGTGCCGCAGAGATTCCTGTTCTTGATCTGGAGAAGGAAGGATCGGAGGCGCGCTTTCTGATTGAGGCCGAAATAGAACGAGCAGTCAATGAGGATTCGGCAGAGGCGATTATTTTGGGTTGTGCCGGCATGGCGGATTTAACTCGGCAATTGACGGAAAAGTTCGGCCTGCCAGTGATCGACGGAGTGGCTGCAGCGGTCAAGATGGTAGAAGGTCTGATTACCTTAGGGCTCCAGACAAGCAAAGTTGGAGGTTATGTTCGGCCACCAATAAAATCTTATATTGGTGAATTTGTCGACGATGAACCCGTCAGTGTGCCTTCCTGAAGGTTACGCGGCTATAGGTACCCGTTCCATGTGCTGTCATGGCTGTTTCCCTGAGAGAACTTCATTGTCTGATTAAAG
>JAKUTG010000377.1:0-2019 GCA_022447905.1 Pseudomonadales bacterium
AAAGTATTTCTTTCTGAGGATTAGTCAGGTTGAGTTTGTCCTGCCAGACTGACCGCCGCTGATCCCGGTACACCCCAAATTCTTGCGAAGGTGTGTTAGTTGCCAATCGATAGTTCATTATCCCCTTAAAGAAATTCCATGAAAATGGCACTATGCCGCCGCTCACGTCGAAAACTCCCCAGTTGAAGACAGTGTCGGTGTCGCTATTTTGATCGTAGACACGCAGCGCCGTATGGCCAAAGTTATCCCATATCATATCGCCCACATCTACGGTAATCAGATAAAAATAGACGACACTCATATCGGTTGGAACCTTGTATGAGCGGATTTCTTCTGCGGGCGGTTGGGAAAGCGCGGGCGAAGGCAAGAAATAAAGAACAGCAAAAAGCAGAAGCAAACAAGACCGCCCGAAGACTCGCATTAATTGGAAGGCTGGCATGCGCCCATTTACAATCATTCGGTCAGACACTCTTAGTTTTCCAACAAATAATTAATCTTATCAAAGAATTAGATTTGATCAACTGAAGTATTAATAATAGGATTTCTATCGCGGTCGTAATGCACATAGGCATAAAAAAGGCCAGCAATGCCAGCCTTTTTATTGGAATCAGATTGAACTACTGACTGTTCTCAACTGCTCGGCGTTCCTCCATTCTGGCTCCGCGCAAAGTATTCATCATCCCATAGTTTCCCTCATGGCAAGCATATTCATACATTAGGCCATCAACTTTCGCCATAGGCACCACTGCCGTAAACTTTTGCTTGAATGTACTCGGATCATCAACCGTGAACTCATACTCGACGGTATAGGGGCCGACCCGAGTAAAGCGTTCAGTGAGAAACTTATTCTCGGCAGTACCATAAACACCAAAGCTTTGAGTCAAGCTGTTGAAATTTCGGGTTTGCACAACCAAGGTGTTATCTTCCCAGTGTCCTCGAGAATCGCCACTCCACTGGCGGATGGTGTCACTAACATAATCTCTACCATCCAGCGGAACGATACGTGCGTCATGAACCATTTCGGTCATGATAACTACAGTATCCTGGTTTTGGATAATTTGTACGTTGTTATTGTATAGGTTTGGGGTAAATGGGGGGCCCGCGTTAAAACCCACAATGCAGCGTTCTGATAAACCGCGATCTTCAGGGCCATCCTTTGCAATCCCACCCACTACCATGCGCACTGGCCGCGTGCCTGGCTCGTCAGGACCAAGCCCTCCGACCTGAACAGGAACTCCTTCAACAGATTCCGGTAGCCGCCCATTCTCAGGGTAGGTAATCAATGATGTTCGATTATCACGATCTCCACCCATTTCAACCCAGAAAGTGTTGTAGCCGCCGACTCCTATATTGTTGATTGCTTCAAGTCCGGCTTCGGTTTGTGCTGCAAGAGCAGCTATTTCCTGCTCAGTAAGAAACTCCTTGTCACCGAAAAATGCAGGGCGCTCCAGTGGGATAAATGAGCTGAAGTTCCAAACACCCTGAAGATCAGGCTGCCCCCATTCCGTCCGAGGAGCCGCGTAAGCTTCTTCTTGCGCTTGTATGAATCCAGCAAGTACTAAAGTTGCAGCCGCTAACGCCAATACATGTAATTTCATCATTTGCACCTATAAAAACTTGGTTAATCAAGTTTTAATCACGCTGAATTCTATCCTATCCAAATTGCATTATCAGGAATAAAGTGGCTTTGAATATGCCAGGTACTGGTCAATTGGTTAAACTGATCGCAGTAATGAGTTATTGATTTATGAATGAGCACTAGGACGCGATTTTATTCGCTCTTGTCGGACTTTTTTGTTCTTTATTGGTCCGGAATTTACGGGCCGCAGCCCTGAGTGCAGCGCCGAATCCTCGATTACCCCATTCCGACATGATCTCCATGCTCTCCATAGCTTCTTCTGGAGCTTGATAGTAGGAGAGTTTCGTTTCCTGGCCCTGCTTTTTGTAGGTGAATGGCTGCAAGCCCAGCTCATCAAATTCCTTTCGATTCTCGTCAGCCGCTTTCAGGGAAAGTATGTT
>JAKUTG010000378.1:0-2018 GCA_022447905.1 Pseudomonadales bacterium
TGAATTCGGAGGCAGAAAGATTAAATCTTAAACCCTCTGCAGCTCTTTTTATCGGTGCGGGGTTCTTTCCAGGATCCCCTTGTTCTCATCCATTTTGAGAATGGCTTTAATATTATCCTGGATGTTTTCCGCTGTGGTGTCCGTTCCAAGGTCGATCCCCTCATTTTCTCTTATGTCGGCGGAATAGTAGCGGCCGCCGCCGGCCTGAATAATACGTCCATTTGGGGCGTTCTCGCTACACAGAAATACAACTGCCGGGGTAACCAGTTCTGGAGCGAGTCGCTCGCTACTGTCTTCAAAACCAGGTAATTCTAAAGTCATCCGCGTCGCAGCAATTGGTGCTATTGAGTTTGTAAAAACATTGTACTTGGCACCTTCAAAGCGGAGTGTATTCATAAATCCTACCAGCCCCAATTTAGCTGCGCCGTAGTTACTCTGCCCGAAGTTGCCAAAAAGACCAGACGTCGAAGTGGTCATTACGATGCGCCCATAATTCTGCTCCATCATGACCGGCCACACGCATTTAGTGGCATTGAGGCTGCCCACCAAATGAACGTTCAGCACGGCGTGCCAATTAGCTAGTTCCATCTTAGCGAAAGTCTTATCGCGCAGAATCCCGGCATTATTGACCAGAATGTCGATGCGACCCCATTCACTCATAGTGCTATCTACCATCGACTGGACCGCGTCGAGATTGGTTACAGATGCTCCATTGGCTATGGCGGTACCACCAGCATCTATGATTTCCTGGGCTACGGCTTCTGAGGCCGACATCGAACCGCCAGTGCCATCGACACTGCCGCCTAGGTCGTTGACGATTACCTTAGCTCCGCGGCGACCAAGTTCCAAGGCATGTTGTTTGCCAAGACCGCCACCGGCTCCTGTGACAATGGCAACTCTATCTTCAAAACTAATGGTCATAGGTAGTCCTCTCTATCAAGTTTAAACCAAGGTGTTTCGCGTAGATCACGAATCAATCTTTTCAAATATGGCAGGATTCTATGAACATTGAGTGTAGTAGTAAATCTCTCAGTATCATTGAATTACCCCAACACCCATTTGAAAAATTGGTTATCATCACTGGGCAAAAATACTGTTAGCAACATCTAATGACGAATATTCAACCAGTACCCGCAGCTACTGTCGTCTTGGCACGCGAATCTAAAGTACATTCTGATATTGAAATCCTATTGCTTAAGCGTAATTCGCGCCTTGTATTTCATGGGGGTCACTGGGTGTTTCCAGGGGGAAGGATTGACGCTGAGGACTTTAAGCACGCCAGAGGTGACATGGAATACCCGGCAGCGTTGAAGGCTGCGGTACGTGAAACGCGGGAAGAGGCAGGCATCGCGATCAGTGAAGAACATCTCATTCATACGGCGCACTGGACTACACCTCCAAAGCAACCACGGCGTTTCAGCACTTGGTTTTTTGTATGTCCGCTGTATGAGCATGTCTCGGTAAGAGTAGATAACGATGAAATTCTCGAACACCGCTGGATTACACCTGAAGAGGCGCTGGTGGAAGCGGATGCGGAAACTCTAGTGCTGCCAAGGCCAACTCGAGTGACGCTGCAGGATATTGCTCTTCACCAGACCCTCAATGAACTTGTTGCCGCCGTAACTGGAGGTAACATTCGGGTTTTCCCGAAAGACTCAAAGCATTACCGTCCTTTCGAAATGGGTTACAGCCCTTCTCGGTAATTTGAAATTTTTCTTCTCGGTGACTTCTGCGGGAAAAAGTTGTGGCATATTCAAAAATGTCCTTAGCAGAAGTGCGCATCAGTTCAGCCAACTGATTTACCTTGTAATTGTCCCCAATCTGGCTTTTAAATCCTTGCTTTTCGGTGCGGGTTAATGGGATAGTTAAGACTGCTCGAATGTAAAGTTCTGCTAGTTTTAATGGCCAGTTGAGACGCATTAATACGCCAGATAGCGTGGTTTTTAAACGGCGTTTTCAGGGGGCTGATAGTTTTGTTCGAGCAGATATCATTGGGCCGAATAGACATCTGTTATGAA
>JAKUTG010000379.1:0-2003 GCA_022447905.1 Pseudomonadales bacterium
AATTCCTCCATGTCAAAAAATCATACTCCTGTAGAATGTAGAGGTTTCATTTCATTTTTGCCAATTCTTCCGGTGTCAGTGCAATAACCTGATTTGGAGAGGTCAAAACGGACACTGCCTCAAACATTTCCATCCCCAGAAGCAGCCCCACACCAATGCCAACAAACCGGTTGTTCCAGATAAGATCGATCCGAGGTGATTTCTGTTCGTTCCAAACTTCGGCCAAGACCAAACCGGCTATAGCTCCCACAGAGAAAGCCAGCGTCTTTTTCCACGGCTGACCATCATCAATAAAGGGACGATATTTGATCGATTCAAGCTCATCTATTGAGAATTGGAGCCTTTGGGTCAACGTTTGAAATATGATCGTCCTGTTATCATACCTGATGAACGTCCCAGTATAATGCTGACCGTTGGAATGTTTGAGAGTGCAAAATGTGTTAGGCGGAATATCATCCATAATATTGTGCACTTGCAAATAAGTGAGATAATCCAACTGCTTCTCTCGCTGTTCATCTGTGATTTCAGGATGACTTCCGGCAAGATACTTTAACCTCTGGAACTGCTTCCAGGAAAAGTACCGTTTCTTCAACCGTCGGCGAGACTTGTCCACATAAACTATCTTCTCCATATAACGGTTTTCAGATATCTCATAGAACTGGGCGCTCTCAAATCCTTTGATGTCAGGAAACAGATCCATAAGGATATTTTCGGCCGCATCTATGGAAGACCCCACTTTGATTGAAAGGATGATGATTTCAGGCTCCTGTGCAGCCACTAAAAAGTGACCGGACAGCAACACTATCAAGATTGTTTTAACCGGATTCAATCAGATTCATGACTTCCCCATCAGCAGGAAAGCGGTCCAGACTTTTCTTGGAGAAGATGAGGTTACCATTATTAATAATCTCAAATACACCTCCTCCAGAAGGGATTAAAGTAAGTTCTTTAACATCGTTACCGTACTTTTCAAGAATTTCGTTCGCCAAACTGGCGGCTCTAGGTAGGTAGTTTCAGACGCTGCAATATTCGATGGATATGTCCATATCGCCTCCTATTTCAAGAACAAATAAATCCAGAAAGCGCCGAAGGCGGCAAGCATCCCGGCCAATACCACCAGGAAAAGAGCAGCTTTGTCGAACCCTTTTCTGCCGGAATCAAACTTTAATACTGTCTTCATGGCCTTGAAGTCAACTTAGTAATGAATCTAGAAGTTGAAGACAGTTTCGATGGTGGTCATTTTCACAGGTTCAAGTCCTGTCCCTGTGTCACGGTAGAATTGACGGTAATCCCATACGAGGCTAACGCCTTTTGCCACCTCATATCCGACTCGATAGCCCAATACAGTATTCATTGTTGGATTTTCGAAATCAAATGGATTTTCATCGTTATTACGTTGATAGTACGCCATGGCTTCACTGAGCTTAGGAATATTTTCAGTATTAATAAGCAGATTGGCGGAAAAGCTGCGGAATTCCGTTGTATCGGTTTCCGTCTGTGCCACCATGTTTGCGTACGAGGTGGTAAAATTGGCCAGATTAAAAAGATTAAAACCTAGGGAGCCGTAGTACCCTTTGGTATCCATTCCAGCAGTGGAATCAGCGAAAACGAGCATATCCTTTGTATAAATTTCAGTTCCCGTTTCTGAAAATACAGGCAAAACTCTATTAAGATCATACGCCTTATCAAAAAACTGAGGGAGGAAATAATCACTCTTTATTCTATACTCCATACTGAGATTAATAAAACCAAACAGACTGGCACGCATACCAGGCAATGTAATACCTGTACCACTCATAGCGGCCCGACTGAATAGACTACCGGTTGTATCGACTCCGGAAATGGCTTCAGATGTATCAGCTGAGATTACGGTGCCAACTTGGGGAAAATTCAAACTGTTGTATTCTAAATAAACTACAAGATTCAGAGCGTCGCCAGTAAGGATAGGATAACCAATATCAAACGCGAAGGCGTTTACTTTGCTCTTGTTTTCTTCCAAACTG
>JAKUTG010000038.1:0-13264 GCA_022447905.1 Pseudomonadales bacterium
TGCAATGTCCCCATCTTCACTGGCAGCAAAAATCAGATCCCCATCGATAGCTGGCGTAATTTCCGTGTAATTACTTCCTTGACCATTACCAATATTCACGCTCCACTCGGTTCGCAAACTAATTTCAGCCTGGATCGCTTGTAATTCAACAGGTGGATTTGCCTCTTCATCGCCGCCAAACCAGCTAACGGGGTTCCAGCTAAAACTGCCGCAGGCACTCAAGCTTGAGAGGATAAATAGTAAGGTTAGTACCCTAACAATTAGGGTTTGTTTTCTAAGAAATTGGATTGGTAGAGGTTTCATGATGGGCCTGAATATTCTCTAACTCTCGTCGGACAGGTCGTCCAGCTTCATCCGCAATCCAACGGTGTTGGAACCCGCTTCCTGAGCAGCGATATAAGCATCCCGAGCGTCGACAATACGCCCCATGGTCGCATAAATATCTCCACGGAGCTCAGCGAAGCCTGCTTCAAAAGTTTTCGGATCGATACTATTTACCAAATTTAATGCGCGTTCCGACTCACCCCTGGCTAAGATAACTCTTCCCAAACGCAGATTAGCAGTAAGTATCAAACCTTCATCAGTCTGGCTAAATAGACCGTCTTGCCGGTTATCGAGCATCCATTGCAAGGATTCCTCCGCGGTGCCAAGATCATTAGCATTAACGGATTGTTGAGCAGCAAACAAGGCTCCATACAGGGCATAAACGGAGCTGGGATGGTTAGCCTTTAACTGCTCGAACAAGTCCAGTATTCGAAGACTTTCCTGTTCGGTTACTGGTACCCCAGGTTCTGAAATCGCCAGTGAAAGGACTTCCTCATATAGGTCGGAGGCTGTTTCCGCATCTGTTGCCTGGGTATTTTGCCATAGTAGCCATGCGCCATAGCCACCGGAAACAAGTATAGCGAAGAACAGTAATTGCTTACCGTTTTCATCCCACCATTTCTTAAGGGCTTCTAGATTTTCTTCTTCTGCCACGTCTAATGCCACGACCCACTCCTAAGCTTAACCATTTGTAGTACTTGAATACTCAGATCGCGATTTTACAGGTTTGTTTCGCTGGGGGCACGATAATCGGCACTTAGCTGCCTGAATTTTGCAGAAATTCACCGAGTTTAGGGAGAATATTCGCAATCTCGACCGTCTCAGATTCTTTGGAGTCTTCTAGTCGCCGGATTTTTGCGTTTTTGAGATCGTTCGATCCGGTGTCTTCACGCTCAAGTATTACTGCCAGTCGTGCACCACTGTTAAAGGCTCTTTTCAACTGACTATTGTACTTGCCACCGCCACAGTGCGAAACGACTCCTAATTGCGGGAATTCGGTACGAATTCGCTGGACCAGTTCCAATGCCTGCTCAGCTAAGTTTGCACCTACAACTAGCACGTAAACATCAATAGGCTTGCGTACCTCTTCAGGAACTTTACCCAGAGAATCCAGCATCAGAATCAATCTTTCTATGCCGATAGCAAATCCAGCAGCTAACGTTGGCTTGCCTCCTAGCATCTCAACTAGTCCGTCGTACCGTCCTCCCCCGCACACTGCACCCTGGGCTCCTAGCGATTCAGTAGTCCATTCATAGACACAATAATTGTAGTAATCAAGCCCTCTCACCAAGCGAGCATTTTCGATAAAAGGAATGTTCGCTCGCGTGAGCAAGCTCTGCAACGCTAGATAATGTTCCTGGCTTGCTTCGGAGACAAAATCCTGTAATTTCGGACAACCTTGCAAAGCTTGTTGCACCTCTGGAATCTTACTCTCCAGCACCCGCATTGGGTTAGTGTATATGCGGTTGCGGGCATCCTCGTTCAGTTGCTGGCCTTTTGATTTCAGAAACTCCGTCAGAGCTATACCATAGCGGCTACGATCCTCCGCATTACCGATATTGTTGATTTGCAGAGTTAAATATTCGCTTAGATCTAGTTCCTTCCAAAGACTGGCAGAGAATTGCAGAATTTCAGCGTCAATGTCCGGTCCAGCCATGCCAAAAGCTTCAACTCCGAACTGGTGGAACTGCCGATAGCGCCCCTTCTGTGGCCGCTCATGTCGAAACATGGGGCCGGCATACCACAACCTTTGTTGTTGGTTGTAGAGCAGCCCGTGCTGATTTGCGGCTCTCACACACCCGGCGGTACCTTCAGGGCGCAAACTGACATTATCACCATTTCGATCGTCGAAACTGTACATTTCCTTTTCAACGATATCGGTGACTTCTCCGATAGAACGTTTGAAGAGCTCAGTCCGTTCTATTATGGGAAATCTAATTTCCCGATAACCGAACCGCTTGACGATACGCTGAAAAGCAGATTCCAAGTATTGCCAACTCAGAGACTGATCAGGAAGCGTGTCACTCATTCCCCGAATTGCTTGAAGTTTTGCCATATAAAAACGCTACCTGAGTTAACTACTCGGAAGCAATGAGATCTTTTTTTGCTGACTGTTTAGCCTTCACTCTATCGCGAACCATTGATTCGAGTTCTTCAACCAGATTGTCATTACTAATTTTATGATCGGGCATGCCGTCTAGATAAACAAGATTGTTCGGACTGGCACCAGTCAGACCTATCTCTGCGACCTTGGCTTCTCCGGGACCGTTAACAATGCAACCAATAACGGCCAAATCCATCGGAGTAGTGATATCTTCCAACCGTGACTCAAGTTCATTAACAACACCTATCACATCGAAATTCTGGCGTGAACAACTTGGACATGCTACTAAGTTTACTCCTTTGTGCCGGAGCCCGAGGCTCTTCAGGATGTCGAACCCTACCTTCACCTCCTCTACCGGGTCGGCGGCCAATGAGACCCGAATGGTATCTCCTATACCCTCCATTAATAAGGCTCCCAAGCCTATAGCTGATTTTACAGTGCCTGTGCGGAGCCCCCCCGCCTCGGTTATACCCATATGAAAAGGTTGATCGATCTGGTTAGCCAATCCGTGGTAGGCAGCCATTGTCATAAATATTTCAGACGACTTAAGACTGATTTTAAAATTTTGGAAATCCAGCTTGTCGAGAATATCAATCTGATTCAGCGCCGATTCCACCATTGCCTCGGCTGAGGGTTCCTTATACTTTCGCAATAAGGTTTTGCCCAGCGAACCGGCATTGACGCCTATGCGCAGAGGGATATCCTTATCTTTCGCACTGTCGATCACTGCACGGATGCGCTCCTCACTGCCAATGTTTCCAGGGTTGATTCGCAGGCAATCCACTCCGTAATCCAGCACTTTTAGTGCTATGCGATAATCAAAATGTATATCGGCCACTAATGGGACTCGAACCTGACTCCGGATCTGGTTAAATGCTTCGGCCGCATCCATCGTGGGTACTGAAACCCTTACTATGTCCACCCCAGCAGTGACCATTTGTTTTATCTGCTCAAGCGTAGCATCTACATCCGTAGTCTCAGTATTCGTCATGCTTTGGACGGAAATTTGCGCATTGCCACCCACAGCCACATCACCCACCATAATCTGGCGAGTTTTGCGACGAGTAATATGTGGATGAACCTTGATCACACTGCCTCCAAACTATAGGCCCACAGTAAGACGTGCCGAATTATCGATACGGATATTGTCGAAAACATTAATCTCAGCACCGTTAAAAGTTAAACGGGCGAATGTTGCATCACCCAGCAAGATATTAAAAGGTGACCTACCACGGATTTCTAGGACATCCCCTGCCAAACGGATGTCACGGTGAATCTGATTAGCATTCACATCATTGATTTCGACCCAGCTCTGTCCACTAAAGCTAATTCTCAGCACATCATCACCCGCTGCAACAATCTCGATAAAACGCTCAGCCGCTTCAACCCCAGCGGGCAATTTGTCGCCTAATGGCCGGATAGTTTCTTTAGGAAGATCGGCTGTGTTTGTCCCACCGACTTCTTCTGTCAAAGTATTACGTGTTACATTGAAATCAATATTAGGTAGAAACGCAGAAGCCGAATTTATAATAGGTGCGTCGGGCGCTGGAACATTATCAACAGTGGCGGCAAAATAATTGTAAGCCCATAAACCAGTAAAACCGCAAATAAAAACGGTTACCGAGAGAACTACCCATAGTTTATTTTTATCCTTGCGTCGGCGAACCTGCTGCGTACTCACCTCCTGGTTTAATTCAGATTTACGGATAGCCAGCTCCTGGTAGCGCTCCAGGAGATCGTCCGTATCCAATTCCAAAAGTATAGCGTAGTGCTTGATATAGCCTTTCACAAAAACAGTGTTAGGTAGTTTTTCATAGCTGTCGGATTCCAGTGCTTCCACATAATGCGCCGTTATGTGCAGGCTGTTACCAACTTCTTTTTCAGTCAACCCGATGCGCAGTCGTTCGCGCCGCAATATTTCGCCTGCGGTCAAGCCGGCTTCTGGATCGCTGACATCTTTGGTCAGATTTTCTGAGAGCTGGTCAGTTTGCATCGATTGATCTTTGAAATATTGAATATTCTGGTTAATCCTACTAAAAATGCGCTTAAGTAATGCTATTAAAAACAGTATGTGGCACTCTAGAATTTATTCCGAGACCTGATCTGCAATTATTCCAAAGCTGGCATATAAATATTAGCATTGAACTGCAGCCATAGAAGTCATTTAACGAAACTTTTCCATTATGCTCTGTCGCTAACAATAGCCAAAACATCAGTAGATCCGAAGTTTTTCACAGCCTTATTTGCTACTCTTTTCCCCCCCCGCGCAGCGCGCCGAGTCTTATCCGTCACGTCCCCTACCAATTGACCACAAGCTGCATTGATATCGTCAGCGCGAGTGGTACGAACCGTTACGGTGCAGCCCGCTTGCTGAAGAATTTGGCGAAAATTACTTATCGAAGAATTACTGGGCTTGCGATAGCTGCTCTTATCGAATGTATTGAAAGGGATCAGGTTGATCTTACATGGCAGCGATTTCAATAGCTCTGCCAAGTCGCGTGCGTGCTGCCGATAATCATTAATCCCACGAATTAGTATATATTCAATAACCGGGACCCGCTTGTCCGGCAAGCTGGCAAAGTAGCCGCGAACTGCACGGAATAACTCTTTGATTGGATATTTCTTATTTATGGGCATCAGCTGACTGCGCAGTTCATCGTTGGGCGCATGTAATGAGATAGCAAGGGACGCGTCCGTGTAGTCTTTCATACGATCAATCGCGGGCACCACCCCAGACGTGCTAATGGTGACTTTCCGCTTAGACAATCCATAGGCACAGTCATCCATCATGAGGCTAGTCGCGTCCATCACATTGTCAAAATTAAGGAGTGGCTCACCCATACCCATCATGACAACATTGCTCACGCGCTTTGGCATACCTTCGAAAGTGCCGAGCTGTTCATTAGCCAACCATAATTGCCCGATTATTTCAGCTGAACTGAGGTTCCTATCAAACCCCTGTTTGCCAGTTGCACAGAAACTGCAATCCAGCGAGCAGCCAGCCTGAGAGGATACACACAGCGTTCCTCTTCCGGCCTCAGGTATATAAACCATTTCAACTTTGCTGCCACTGGTAATTTCAATGATCCACTTGCGGCTGCCGTCGTCTGAGACATCACTCTCGACAATAACTGGTAAACGAATTTCAGTAGACTGCTTGAGATTTTCACGCAGGTTTTTGCTGATATCGGTCATTGAATCAATATCCAATACCCCGCGTTGGTGGATCCATTTCATTACTTGTTCGGCTCGAAATGGTTTCTCTCCATATGCAGCAAATAGAGCGCGCAAGCCCTTTCGGCTCATTCCGGCCAAATTTGAAAGAGTAGTAGTTGCCGACATGATCTCTCAGCCCCGCGGATAAATTAATTCAGGAACAAACTTCTTCCTCAGAGAAAAAATAGTTGACTTCACGCTCAGCAGATATGGTGGAATCTGATCCATGTACAGCATTGGCATCTATAGACTTGGCAAAGTCAGCCCTGATAGTACCGGCCTCTGCTTCAGCCGGATTGGTCGCTCCCATCAGTTCCCTGTTCAGCGTAACACACCCTTCACCTTCCAGTACCTGCACCATTATCGGCCCGGAAGTCATGAACGCGATCAGATCGTCATAGAACGGCTTACCCTTATGTTCCGCATAGAACCCACCCGCTGTTTCATCATTTAAAAACAACATCTTGGCACCCACGATTTTCAGTCCTGCTTTCTCAAATCGGCTATAAATTTTGCAAATAATATTTTTGGCTACTGCATCCGGTTTGATAATGGAAAGAGTACGTTCGGTCGCCATCCTAACTCCTAGTCATCTGTATTCGAAAAAGATCGCGCATTATACGTGAGTATCCAGCTGTTTTGTACGCTTTTTATTCAAGAAGCAATGGCCAAAAATCTCTGCTTATTCAAAGTATTAGTCAGCTATTTCAGTTATCCAGGCGGCCTGGATGGCCTCTAGAATTTTCTCTCCACAACGGTCAGGATCATCCTCGAAATCTTCTAAGGCAAGAACCCAGGTTCGCAGGTCGACAAAATTTATATACTGAGGATCCGTGTCAGGATAAGCATCGGCGAGTTCTATCGCGATGTCGTAAATATCGGTCCACTTCATTCTTCCATCCCTCGGGTTAATGTTCCTCTGAAACCATATTAATCGTGTATTTGGGTATTTCAATCAATAGATCTTTATCGGCTACTAATGCCTGACAACTGAGTCGTGATTCTGGTTCCAGGCCCCAGGCTTTATCGAGATAGTCTTCCTCATTCTCTTCTGCCGCATCGAGCGAATCGATACCTTCTCTCACGATGATATGGCAGGTCGTACAGGCACAGGATTTTTCACAGGCATGCTCGATAGAAATATTTTTAGCGAGGGCAGCATTCAAAATGCTTACACCTGGCTCTGAGTCGATCTCAGCTCCTTCAGGACAAATTACTTCGTGAGGTAGAAAGATTAATTTCGGCATTTTGTTATCGGTGCCCCTGCCTGTACTTATTTGACGGACTTATCAACTGTATCAATTGACTCACCACGCAGCGCCTTGCCAATCTGCATATCCATCCGGCGCGCCGCGAACGCGCTGCTTACCCTATTTAGGTTCTCAGTCAGTTCATGAATGAGTTCGCTACTTTTACATTCCATAGCCTGCCTAAGTTCAGCAATGATTGACGCAATTGAGTTAGCTTCTTCTTCACTTAGTAAACCACCATCAGCCCGTGTGGCCGCATCGATTGCATCGATTAGCTGGTTAGCCTCAAGTTGAGCCTCTCTTAAAGTACGCTGTTCCATATCTTCACGGGCATGCTCATGGGACAACTTCAGCATCTGCTCAATAGAATCAGCATCTAGACCGTAGCTCGGTTTTACCTGAATTTCGGCGGTTTTTCCGGTACTGGATTCTTCAGCCATTACGCTGAGCAATCCATCAGCATCTACCTGAAAAGTAACTCGAACCTTCGCAGCGCCCGCAACCATAGGGGGAATACCGCGAAGCTCAAAATGGGCTAGCGATCGGCAGTCACTGACAAGCTCTCGTTCTCCCTGCAAAACATGCAGGCTCATAGCAGTCTGACCGTCCTTAAATGTCGTAAACTCCTGGGCACGAGCAACTGGAATGGTGGTATTCCTCGGAATAATCTTCTCCACCAGTTCACCCATCGTCTCAATTCCCAGAGACAGCGGATTGACATCCAGCAGCAGGAAATCATCCGCGGATTTATTGCCGATTAATATTTCAGCTTGAATGCCTGCCCCAACCGCTACTGCTTTATCCGGATCGATATGCGTCAATGGTACTTGCCCGAAATATTCCTCAACAGCCGTCCTGATTAAAGGCATACGCGTTGCTCCACCCACCATAACGATATTATCTATTTCAGCGACGGACTTTGAGGCATCGCGCAGCACCCGCCGGCAAGTTTTGATAGTACGACTAGTCAAATCTTGGCAAAGAGTGGCGAACTTCGCATTACTTAAGCGACCCGTCCAGCCGGCATAATTCAATTCTACAGATTCGAGATTGCTCAATTGATGTTTCACCTGATTCGCATAGTGGAGCAGCTTACTTTGTTCGACTAAATCAAGCTTTTTACCTGCAAGTGCCTGCGCGTTCAACCACTCCCCTAGCACATTGTCAAAATCATCTCCTCCGAGAGCAGTGTCTCCCCCAGTGGCTAAAACTTGAAAGACGCCCTTCTTGAGACTCAACAGTGAAACGTCAAAAGTACCACCACCTAGATCAAAAACCACCACGTTTCCTTGGTCTTTGCTATCCAATCCATAGGCTACAGCAGCTGCAGTAGGTTCATTTATTAGGCGCAGCACATTCAACCCAGCAAGTCGCGCGGCATTCCTTGTTTGCTGGCGTTGAGCATCGTTGAAATAAGCCGGTACAGTGATTACCGCACCATCCAGCTTTCCTTTGAGGAATACTTCCGCTCGGCTGACCAGCGCCGACAAAATATCGGCAGATACCTGAACTGGATCTCGAGAACCAGCGGCAGTTAACAATGCGGGAGCTCTTTCATCCTTGGATGAATCCAGCTGATATCTGCCGACACGGTCACTATTTCTAATCTCAGTAGCAGTCTTACCCAGCAATCGCTTGACTGATACGACTGTATTTTCAGGATCCGTTATGACTGCGGCTTTGGCCTTCTCGCCTACTAAAGGTATCAAACCCTTCCGGTACTGAACGACACTCGGCATCAGATACTCTCCGGTTTGGTCCGGCAAAATCTCCACTCTTCCACCACAACTTGCAGCCACAAGAGAATTAGTTGTTCCCAAATCAATTCCCACTGCCAGCTTGTGGGCTGGCATAGCCGGTTTACAACCAGGTTCTGAAATTTGTAACAAGGCCATTTAGTAACCGAGTCTCTGCTCTTCCTTGGTTTCAATTTCCGTTAGCAATTTGTTTAAAAATTGCATCTCGTGGAAAGTCTGCTTCGCTGCCGGTAGTTCGCCCTTGTCTACATATGAGGCAAAACTAAGTTGACTCTGTTGAAATTTTTTTGCAACTTCAGCCTTTAACTCACTTAGCTCCGCGAGTTGGGATTCCGCTTTGGATAACCCATCGAGCAGTTCACGCAAGCGCATTTGTTCCAATAGAAGATCCATGCTGAGTTCAGACTGATCAAAGTGCTCAATATCCAAATCATGGAGAACCAGCATGTATGCCGCTCGCTTAATCGGTGATACTAAAGTGCCAAATGCATCATTTAAATAGCTGCTATACTGCACCGCAGCTAGCTTCTCCTGTTCTCCAGCATCAGCAAAACGATCCGGATGGACTTTTGTCTGTAAATCTCGATATTTCTCTCCAATCAACTCGAGATCTACGGTAAACGACTCGGGAATTCCGAAGAGATCAAAAAAATTCTGGCTTATCTTCTGCACAATCGGATCGGATTTAAAATTTGGTAAGCCAGGTTACGCTGGGATAGAGATACCCGAGTTTAACTACTCTGACTATATGATTATCTGGCTAAAATGGGAGGTTCTTAATTGTCTTCACTGCAACTAAACACTGAAACTCTCGCCACAACCACATTCACCTTTGGCATTTGGATTCGAGAATTCGAATCCTTCATTGACACCCTGTTTAACGAAATCCATCTCTGTACCATCAATGTAGGCCAAGCTCTTGAGACCTACAACGATCTTTACGCCTTGATTCTCAAATACCTGATCACCGGCTTCTAGTTTATCGACAAATTCCAGCACATAAGCCATGCCAGAACATCCCATGGTTGTCACTCCTACGCGAATGCCCAGGCCATGGCCTCTATTCGCCAATTGTTCGGCAACATGCTGCGCCGCGTTTTTAGTGATCGATATTGCCATGGTACGTAATTCCCTACTGATAATCTGCTAGGAACGAGACCTTCCCGTTAGCGCTTCCTCGGGGCTAGTCTGACCCGTTCCGTTTCTGCTTCACATCGGCTATGGCAGCCTTGATAGCATCTTCCGCTAATACCGAGCAGTGAATCTTTACCGGAGGTAATCCTAGTTCATCGACGATATCCATATTTTTGATCTCAGTAGCCTCTTCCAGAGAACGCCCTTTGACCCATTCAGTCAGTAACGAACTGGATGCAATCGCCGATCCGCAACCATAAGTTTTAAACTTGGCGTCTTCGATAATACCTTTGCCATCGACTTTAATCTGTAATCGCATTACGTCGCCACAGGCCGGAGCTCCTACCATACCTGTCCCGACATTCAAATCTTTATCATCCAGCTTGCCAACATTGCGTGGATTTTCATAATGATCTAAAACTTTGTCTGAATATGCCATAATTTCCTCTCGTGACTAAAAAGCGGGTTATTTTAATTTCGCTTTAAAATGTCATTAAAAATCTTTATTACCTAGTGAGCAGCCCATTGCACCTGATCGAGATCAACACCTTCTTTGTACATATCCCAGAGAGGCGATAGTTCTCTTAGTTTCGCAACTGCTTCGTGAATTTTCTCGATCGCGTAATCAACTTCTTCTTCCGTGGTGAACCGCCCTATCGTAGTCCGTAAGGAACTATGAGCTAGTTCGTCATTCAGTCCTAGCGCTCTTAACACATAAGAGGGCTCCAGGCTCGCTGAGGTACATGCGGATCCGGAAGAAATCGCCAGATTCCTAAGCGCCATCATGAGAGATTCACCTTCCACAAAATTGAAACTGATGTTGAGATTTCCCGCGACGCGGTAATCGAGGTCTCCGTTTACGTAAACCTCTTCAATATCGCCAAACCCCTCAAGCAACCTATTTCGCAGAGCCAGTATTCGTGCGTTTTCCTCAGTCATCTCGTCCTTGGCAATCCTAAAGGCTTCACCCATCCCGACAATTTGATGAGTCGGTAGTGTGCCAGAACGCATGCCCCGCTCATGACCACCGCCATGCATTTGAGGCTCAATCCGTATACGTGGCTTACGGCGCACATATAGAGCACCAATTCCTTTTGGTCCGTAAATCTTATGAGTAGTGAGTGACATCAGATCGACCTGCATTTTTTCAAGATCGATATTCAACTTACCTGCACTCTGTGCCGCATCAACATGAAAGATGACTTTGTTTTCACGCGTAATTTTACCGATTGTTTCGATGTCGTTAATCACGCCAATCTCATTATTGACATGCATTAATGAAACCAGTGTTGTATCCGATCGAATGGCAGCAGCTACGGCTTCCGGAGAGATAATTCCGGATTCGGAAGGATCTAGATACGTTACCTCATAGCCTTCTCTTTCTAACTGGCGACAACTGTCGAGTACTGCTTTGTGTTCTATCTTGGAGGTAATAATATGCTTGCCCTTTTTATTATAAAAGTGGGCAGCTCCCTTGATGGCCAAGTTGTCCGCTTCGGTCGCACCAGAAGTCCATACGATTTCGCGGGGATCGCAATTGACTAGATCAGCCACGTGACGGCGTGCCGTTTCCACAGCTTCTTCAGCTTTCCAGCCCGTCACATGAGACCGGGAAGCCGGATTGCCGAAGTTACCTTTCATCGTCAGGCATTCCATCATCTTTTCTGCCACGCGCGGATCCACTGGGGTGGTGGATGAATAATCTAGATAAATAGGGAAATGCATTTTTTCTCCGCCTTTACTTTTTTACAGGCTGCTATGCGCTATACGTAAATCATTCGCTTCGCCGATCTCTCTAATGTTCTCGCTAACGACCATTCGCTGCCGATCTTGTTTTGCGGCGATGAGCTTTATTTCTTTTTTTGCCACGAGGTCGGCAAGGCTAATGTCTTCGAGGAAGTTGTGGATCTGATTGCTTAGATCTTCCCATAGGTAATGGGTTAGGCAAGTTTCTCCACCTTGGCAATCACCGGCCCCATGACATCTTGTTGAGTCTACTGATTCGTTGACGGCATCGATTATTTCAGCAATAAAGATAGCCTCGGAACTACGTTGCAGTTCGTAGCCACCCCCAGGGCCTCGCACACTAATGACCAGCGAGCCCCTGCGTAGCTTGGCAAAAAGCTGCTCCAAGTAGGAAAGAGAAATTGCCTGTCTGTGCGAGATATCGGCCAGGCTTACCGGTCCCTGCGCCTTATGGATCGCTAGGTCTAGCATTGCTGTAACGGCATATCTACCCTTGGTAGTTAATCGCATGTGGTTGCCTTATTTGCCTCAACGCCGGATGAAATTATCGAATACCTAAGTAAATTAGTCAAGTATAACAAAAAGTACCAAAACTTACCTGGATACCCAATGGAATTTCCACATGTAGAAGCATCCGATGAGATTAAAATTATCCGTAAATACTACCTTGTGAGGTCAATCTCAGCTTTCTGTACATCACAAGGTTCCTCGCCCACCTACTCTTGTTCAGGATTTGATCTAGCTCTATGCAAAACCGTCAGATGCAGGGTAACCTGTGCCTTAAAGATATGAGGCTCTCAGATAACAGATGAAGTTCGACCTACACTGCCATAGCCACTATTCTGATGGTAAGCACTCTCCCTCTTTTTTGGTACAGCGAGCTCTAGCCAATCAAGTTACCCATCTGGCGATCACTGATCATGATTGTACGGCGGCAATTGGCGAAGTTAAGGACATCAGCGCAATGCTTACATTGATTCCAGGCGTTGAAATCTCTTGCGAGTGGCAAATGCATGAAATTCATATAGTAGGTCTGTGCATCAACTCAGAAGAGCCTCAGCTTGAATCACTACTACTTGCCCAGCAAGCCGGTCGTCGAGCTCGGTTAAAAGAGATGGGCAATAAATTGCAGAAATTGGGTATCGATGGGCTGATAGAGTACTGCGAAAAATTGATGTGTAAATCTCTTTCGCGAAGCCATGTTGCTGATTTTCTGGTGGAAAAGGGCATTGTAAAGAATCGTCAAAAGGCTTTTAAAACTTTCCTAACCAAGGGGGGGCGTATTTTTGTAGAGCCGAACTGGTGTGACATGACAGAGGCGGTCGATGCTATCCATAATGCAAAAGGACTTAGTATCCTCGCCCATCCAACACGCTACCCATTAAGTAAGCGAAAGCTAACTGATCTGGTGGATAATTTTGCCATTGCGGGGGGTGATGCCATAGAAGTGAGTTACGGAAACGTAGACTTGCATACCCAGAAACATCTTACCGAGATTGCATTAGCCAAATCTCTTCATGTTTCAGCTGGATCAGACTTTCATGATAGCAATGCTCACTGGACGGACATTGGGAAGTACCCTACGCTTGAAGAACGAGCTAAACAAAATGCCATCTGGGAGCATCCCAAATGGCATTCTTGAAAAGAACCGGCTATAGAGTTACTTGCGTGTTAGCGAATCCACCAGATCACGAAACTTATCCAGCAATGTCTCATACTTGAAATCGGTAAAC
>JAKUTG010000380.1:0-1987 GCA_022447905.1 Pseudomonadales bacterium
TCATTTTGCGGGTCACTATATAGAGCATCGAGCGTTCCAACGATTGCCTCTTTGGCAAACATACCGGTAAACAATCCCACGGTTGCCGGCCAGTTGTCCCGTTCAAGCCCGAGGGGGGTGAAGGCGGGAGTAATAGCCTTACCGATCACGCTAAGTACGGAATCTTCAGAATCTTCATTGCCAAAGCTCAGGTCGGAGCCTATAGAATTTAGGAAGTTCAGCACAATAACTACCATTACGATGGTCTTGCCAGCACGGAATATAAATCCTTTCAGTCTAAGCCATGTGGTTAACAGAATATTACGGAGTATTGGTGCATGGTAAGCTGGCATTTCCTGCAGTGATGGCGTTATCTCCCCAGGAAATAACTGTTTGCGAAATATCCAACCTGTTAAAACTGCCAGTGATATACCTAGCAAATACAAACCGAATACGATGTTTTGACCATTTTCCCGGAAGAAGGCTGCTGCGAATAACGCGTACACTGTCAGACGCGCTCCGCAGCTCATGAAAGGTGCCATCGAAATTGTCATTAACCTATCGCTGTCTCGACTCAGAGTGCGCGCCGCCATGACGGCAGGCACATTGCACCCAAAACCTACAATTAGCGGTACGAAGGCGTTACCAGGCAGTCCGATACCGAGCATTAAGCGATCAATAACGAATGCAGCGCGTGACATATAGCCCGAGTCTTCTAGTGCAGATAAACATAGGTACAAGAATCCGATGACTGGAATAAACGTAGCTACTAATGTTATTCCTCCTCCCACGCCCTGAGCGAGTAAAGTAATAATTACCTCGGCTGCTAATATTTCCGGCAACACATTGCCTAATAGCCAGCTAGTGCCATCAACTATTAAAGCGGTGAGGAGAATGTCAAAAAAATCGATAAATACGGCACCCAGGTTTACAGCAAAAGTAAACATTAGGTAAATCATTAGGAGAAAGAATGGGACTCCTAACCATCGATTTAGAACTACGTTGTCGATTCGTTCAGAAATACTATGATGGGTGGGTGACACTTCGACGACTCCATCGACCAGCCGGCGTGACTGGTGATACCGCTTAATAATCGGTTCCTCCGTTAAATCGCTGTTGTCTATCTCGAGATTAGCCAGACCTAACTGCGGCTTAGCAATAACGGATTTGAGGCAGGCGATAAGGTCGACCACTCCATGCTTACGAGCTGCGACCATTTCTATAATTGGGACACCTATGTGCTTCGCAAGTGTATGGTGTGAGATGGTGATTCCCTGCTGTTCAGCAACATCAAGCATGTTCAATACCACAATTACTGGAATGGATTTTTCCAAGAGTTGCTGTGTTAGAACTAAGTTGCGTTCCAGATTTGTGGCATCGACAATATTAATTATCAGGCTGATCTCGGCCTGTGCTAGGTAATCTGATGCGATTTTTTCATCAATGCCACTGTGTTCTTGTTCCAGGGAGTAGATGCCGGGCAGGTCAACAATCTCCAGCTTTTCATCGGCTAGCTTGAAGTAACCGAATTTCTTTTCAACCGTAACTCCCGGCCAATTGCCCACGCTCTGATTAGCCCCAGTGAGCACGTTAAACAGTGTGGTTTTTCCGCAATTAGGATTGCCTATGAGCGCTATTCTTTTCATGGTTACTGAATCTTTACCTTAATTACTTCAGCGTCTGCTTTACGTATGCTGATGAAAGTGCCACGTACCTTTACCTGTATCGGATCGCCCAGAGGGGCAAATCGCAGAATGTCTAGCGTAGAACCGGGAATGACACCCAAAGCGTAGAGTCGGCTTTTGAGATCAGCAGGTTCTGATGCGATTTCTAGAACCACGCAATGATCGCCACTGGAAGCATCGGCAAGACAGGTTTGAGTCATGGGAAAATTATAACCTTAAAATTCAATAACTTACTACTATTAGTGAGGTTGGGTTGTTTTTGTGAACATAGCAGATCTAAATCTACTTGACAATCATTCTCATTTAGATGTAGATTAATCAGG
>JAKUTG010000381.1:0-1953 GCA_022447905.1 Pseudomonadales bacterium
CGAGCGATGGGGTGATCAAAACTGGATATATCCGGCAGTGGTTGTTTCTCAGGCAGCTTGAACGCCCAGTATTGGCGTGCCGAATCAGGCACCACAGTGGCAAACGCGGTAAACCCGTCACCAGATGCAGTAGTGGCAGGTCTGGCATCCCATTCGGCACCCTCATTAATCCAGGTACGGAAGACCTCGATTTCTTCTTCGGTCAACGGTATGCCGAGCGGCATAGCCGGGCCTTCCATACCAGCTACCTGGCGAAAAAGAAGGCTGTCAGCAGCATTACCGGGTACTATCGCGGGGCCGCGTAACCCTCCCAACAAAGCACCTTCCCGAGTGCTGAGATCCAGACCCGAACTCTGAATTTGGTCACTGTGACAGTTCCAGCATGTTCGCTCCATGATCGGGCGGACTTCATGGCTAAAGAACTCGACACCGGATTGCGCAGCTACACCTGCTGGAAGAAGGCTGGTAAGCGCCAGAACGGCTGATAGTCCCACTAGGTTAGATACCAACGCGTTTCGCATCTTCACCTCGCGTAAATCCCTAAAGAGGATCAAGCTTGATTTATTTCTCTGAGGCAAACGATACCGTTAAGATCCTCATTTTTCAAGAGAATTAGGTTGTTCTGGTCGCCGAATTAAAGGTATGCAACGAAGTTTTTTGCAAACTTCTCAAGTCTAGAACGATCAACAAATCAAAGCTTTTGGACTCTTCAGCGTTGCTCGTCAGCGACGTAATCCAGATACGCTTGCTCGAGTCTCTCAACTGCTCGAACAAACCCGTCCGGATCAACGAAGGTATCAGGACTGTAAACCTGACCGGCCCGGTACTTCTCATGGAAATTGTATTGGCTCTTATGGGCCGCTACCCAAACATCAACGTCCATAGCTTTTTGTCTACGGTAAGTTTCGGCAAAGTCCTCAGCTACGCCGGGATAGGTCGGATCGACTGTTAGTTTCTTGCCAGCGTTGATAGTCCCCATGGTTGCGATAAGCACTTTATAATCACGATTGTTTTCATTTACGACCATTGAGTAGCTGGAACTGCCTTCCGTGTGACCTGGATGGACGTGCACTTTCAAGCGAATATCGCCCAGCTCGATGATTTCGCCGTCGCGAATAATCTTGTCTACCTCTATCGGAGCAAACGACTCGCGACCACCAAAGTGGGGATCACTAACCCCACCGTCATTCAACACCGGCGCATCACCAAGAGTTGCCCACATCTCGGCACCAGAGATCTCCTTAATTTCGGCTAGTGCCGCAGTGTGATCCCAGTGGGCCTGTTGGGTTAGTAGAATAGCAATATCCTCAATGCGAAAACCAAGCGATGCCATATTATCGCGAATCATTTTGGCGGAATCTTCAAGTCCGGTATTGATGAGGATGTGCCCTTCATCGGAAGTGATGAGGAAGGCGCTGAGATCATAACCGCCAACACCGAAGACATTGCCAATGATCCGAAAACCCGGGTAGGGACGTACCCAATTTTCCCGTTGCGAGTAAAGCTGCACTGAGGCAAGTAATAGAACTAATGAGGTAATTAATAGTTGAGTGATTTTCGTTTTCATAATTGAAGTTTCTTTTTTTAATTAGTAGTTATTAATAGGCCAGTGAATATGCTTCCCGCCTGGGATCGGCAGCTGCGGTCAAAACCCCATTATCTCGATTATGAAATATCATTTGCGCACCACCAAAAGTGGCGGTCCAGCCATCAATAACCTGTAGGTCGTGCCCAAGACTCTCTAACCCTCTAAGCACATCAGCGGCGGTTCTGTTCTCTATGGCTACCCGAACACCACCGGACGAGCGAAAGCGTGGCGCCTCTATAGCCTGCTGTGGTGACATGCCAAACAGCAGCATGTTGTGCACAATCTGCAAAAGCGATTGAGTTTGACTGTCGCCACCGGGTGTACCAAGTGTAAATGCAAACTCCCCATCTGGGTAAAGAGCCATC
>JAKUTG010000382.1:0-1950 GCA_022447905.1 Pseudomonadales bacterium
TGAACGGATTAGCGATTGAATAAAGGGACCAAAACAGAAGTTATGGAACAGCTTTATCGGTACAACCGCAATGTTCGTATCTGCCATTGGATCAATGTGGTTGCCTTTTGCTATCTCGTGGTGAGCGGCATTCACATCTTTCTCGACTTCCCTGAACTCTACTGGGGTAAAGTGGGATTCCAAGGTCATGACGCAGTATTCAAGCTTTCAGATTGGGGAATCTCCTGGGATGAAGCAGGAGCTATGGGCAATCGTAGATGGGGGAGAAACTACCATTTTCTTTTTGCCTGGATCTCGGTCATTAATGGAACGATTTACGTATGCTGGAACCTGTGGAACAAATATTTCCACAAGAACTTGTTCCCAGGCCGGAATGAGCTGACCAGGGAAAGCCTGAAGACCGATCTTGTTGAGCATATGCGGCTTCGCGCGCCTGAGGGGGCATCAGTGGGCCGTTATAGCGGCTTACAGAAGATTTCATACCTGATTGTCATATTTATTTTGTCCCCTTTCATGATCCTGAGCGGACTTGCTCAAATGCCTGCTTTTACAGCAATTTCGCCAGAATTGATTGATCTGTTTGGTGGTCGGCAAACAGCTCGAACACTTCATGTAATCTGTATGCTGTGGATGATTTTGTTCTTGGTTGTTCACGTCGTCGAAGTATTTGTAGGCGGGGCGGTGAATGAAATCCGTTCGATGATTACAGGAAAATACGCAGTCCCCAAGGAGCATGCTGAATGAAGAATCTTGTGTCCCGTCGAGAATTTCTTGCCGGTGCCGGCGCAGTCGGCAGCCTTCTACTAGTTGGTTGCGATGCCGATGCCTATCTGCCGCCGAAGGTAAGGGGCGGGTTGATGGGTGTCTCCGATGTACTGACCATGGCGACGCAAAGACTGATGTTGTCGGGCCAACCTCTGGCACAAGAGCATGACGTCAGCGAAATCACGAAGAATTTTCCGACATGGGGCAACACCAACCCGCGACAAGAAGACTTTCAAAGTCTCCTCAGCGGCGAATTTGTTGACTGGCGTCTTCCGGTGGGCGGGTTGGTCAATCGTCCGATTTCTCTTTCGCTTGAGGACCTAAAAAGCCTTCCGCAACGGACACAGATTACGATGCATATCTGTGAACAAGGCTGGTCCGCGATCGGCCAATGGACAGGTGCACCACTCCTGGAAGTGTTACGGGCCGCGGGAGGCGTCACCGATGAGGCACGTTATGTCGTGGTGGATACTTTTGACGGCTGGTATGAAGGTTATGACATGTTTGATGTGGTCCATCCCCAGACCATCCTCGCATACGGTCTGAACGGGAAGGACCTGCCTCTGGGAAATGGTGCGCCCGTTCGGCTCCGGGTGGAGCGGTACTGCGGTTATAAGAACCTCAAGTTCCTCAAATCAATCAATGTCGTCTCATCCATGGACGGGATTGGCAGGGGAACCGGCGGTATCAATTCGGACTCTAACTGGCACTGGTACGCAGGTGCCTAGCGTTTTATCCCGTGCATACATGTGCACGCCATAGCTGCTTGTGACCCCGCAGACAGGCAAGACGCATGGGGCCATCGGACATCAGCCGGAGGCTCCAGCCCTACTCCTCGCCAAAAGTTGCTCGCCGACAGCGCGATATCCTTCATCGATCGCCGCGTCTGTGTGCGGCGTCGCAGCCGCATCGGAGTTCGCGATCGAGATACGGCCGAAACGTTGACGTCCAATGACGCATGGCCGGTCGTCAGCTTCGAACAATGCCCATTCAATAGGATCGCCGAGCGTGTCGTACGAGTATGCGTACCCATGAGGCCAGCGGTTTACGGTGATCGCTGCGATATCCCGTGCAGGGTCGAATCCTCCACTTGAGAGAGCACGCCCAATCTGATCTCTGATACTCTGCTCGAACGTCTCGAAGGTAGTCTCCAGAAGATCCCGGCGACCGCGTCGATGCTGCTCC
>JAKUTG010000383.1:0-1869 GCA_022447905.1 Pseudomonadales bacterium
GAATCTCTAATTTGTCAGTGGGAATCATAGTAATTGTTGCTTTACCACTACCGGTGGCTTTTTGACAATCAGTGCAGTGGCAATGTAGGGAACTGATTACATTTTCTCGTTCAAATTTATAGCGTATCGATCCACACAAACATCCTCCAGTTTCCATAATTAACCTCCGACTTAAAATAACTCAGACGACCCATAATGACCTCTGAGGGGAATTAGCTACTCGGTTTCTATCTAAACCACAAAACAGCAAAAAGGCAAGTTCTAGGAAAAAAGTAATTAAACAAATTTCAAAGCCATCATAACCAATACGATGACTGAAGCTATCCAGAGAAGAGATCTGATTTTTTCAATACCGTACGAATAACACAGAAGATAAGCGACCCTCAGAGCCAGCCAAGAATATCCGAGAGCTACTAAATCTTGCCCTGCAATTATTCCAAGTATTACTAGGGCCAGAAATAGTGGCAAGGTCTCCTGTAAGTTGGTAGCCGCTCTCGAAACGCGTTGCACAGGCACAGGCGTCTGTATGGGTTCGTCTCTATTTGACAAGAGATAACGCACATTTGCCTTGTATTGCTCTTTGTCCAGTAAAATAAAATTAAGAAATACAGGTAACAGTAATATTTGGAGTAAAGCCAAGGCTAAGGCTAATAAGAGTACATTTGTCATAACTTTTTACAGCAAGGCTAAGACTAGTGAAACCCGTTAGTAAACTTCCTGCACCTCTAAAAACCTGAAAACAGGCTCGCTCGCGAGCCATTCTGGTAATTCAGCCAAAAGGCCAGAATCTTCGCGCCATTGAAGGTAAGCGTCGTAGCTCTCTTTCGAGTCCCACTTTGATATCACCTCAATATCGTCTTCTCCGGTATGATTCACACAAAAGTTAACCTCACTGCATCCTTCATAATTCCTCGTATCAGCCAATATAGCCGCGAACCAATCCATGAATTCAGCTAATGTCTCGGGGTTCGCTTTAAGTTGTAAATTAACAATAATCATTTTTTACTCATCCTATTTTTGCTATTTAGGTCAATAGATATAACAACTTTCATTTGGGGAACCTAGCAATGCCAAAACTCCCTCGTATACCTCCAACCCAGATTTCATTGCCCACTTCGATAGCGACTGTACCCAGCTTGAAAAAATCATTCCCCTTGAAGTCTACAAGCTGTTGCACATTAAGCGTGGCCGGATTTACCTTTGCGACTCGGGCAACAGCCAATTCACAGGAGCTGGAATCGTCACAACGCGTAACATGACCGGCTACGACTATATTTCCATCATTCCCCCAGCGTACATTGTCTACATTAAATCCTACTGGAACTGCGTCAATTTGTATCGTGGCTTTTCCTCGTGACAGGCGCACCAGAGCCTGATCACTCCAACCACCGATATAAAACCATTGACCATCAGCCGAAGAAACAAGGCCATTGGGTCCAGGCATCTGGCTTCCAGGCACTTCTTTCCAACCGCTAACTGGATGCCATTCCCACAATTCACCACCTGCGGTGTCAAAATTTGTTGCTCCGATGGTGCCGTTGGGTAAAGCGGTAATTGAGTTGATTCGTCTAGTGCCTTCTGGTGCGACTATACAGCCAATCCATTTAAGAGAGGGGACGTTCCCACGAATATCCAAATTGAACACTTCGATCGCTTCGCGTTCGCCATGGCCAACTACGTATAAGGTATGCATACCCCCCCTTCCTTCCCGCAGGGTAAGACCATGGGGTTGAAAAGTACTGGTGTTTGGGCCCGGACAGTCTTGATAGGTGATAGTGTCTTGTTCCGGCAACGAGGCATTTTCCGGAAATATGATGCGATGGCTATAATCACCAATATTCACTGCGTAGATTGGTCCATCAACATCAG
>JAKUTG010000384.1:0-1867 GCA_022447905.1 Pseudomonadales bacterium
CGGCATCTGGGCACTATTTGTCGGGCAGTTGGATCCTTTCGTGATGATGTTGTTCAGTATCAGTATTGGCCTGGTAGTAGACGATACGGTGCACATTTTGAGCCATTACCTAGAAGGTCGTCGTAACGGCTCCGGTAAGACCCATTCCATCAACCAAGCCATCCGAGTGGCGGGCCCTGCGTTAACCATCACAACACTAGTTCTGGCATTGGGGGTTACTATACTCATTGGCGCGAACACCATTTATTTTCAACAGGCAGCAAAACTGCTGGTACCAATCGTGGTTTTAGCCCTGATACTGGATTTATTATATCTACCGACGATCTTGAAACGCTTCGATAAAAAGTTAAACCCAATTTGATAGTGGCCTCCAGAGGCCTAAAGCAACAACTTTAGTTCCTTTGACCGACAGATTGGTAGCCAATTAACGCTACAATAAATAATCTATTGACGAAGGTATTCCATAAGAACAACATTCAAGGAACCTTCCTTGGATTCCCAACTTTTTTGGCGGAGGAACACAATGACTTATAACAAGAAAACATTGAACAGAAGAGATTTCAATAAGACCAGCGCGGTCGCCTTGATGGCGGTAACACTTGGTACGCTAGGAGCAAACAAGATGGCATCAGCCCAAACCCCAGCCAGCCAGCTGGAATCTACCTACCTTATGGAGCTAGCCCTGGATGTAGCAGACCAGCTGGATGCAGGTCACACAAGAATCGCGCCTGTCACCGGCGGCTCCTTCTCTGGTCCTCGCGTGAAAGGAACCGTGCGCGATGGGGGCGCGGACTGGATCACCCAGGTATCCGGACACAGTAGCCTGGATGTGCGTATTACGCTGGACACCGACGATGGTGCCGTTATTTATATGACCTACAAAGGTGTCGTCGCACGCAATGACAATGGCCTGTACTGGCGAGTAACACCGGTGTTTAACACCGCCTCCGAGAAATATGATTGGCTAAACCATATCGTTTGTGTCGGCAAGAGCAAGCAGATCGAGGGCAAAGTTGCTTACGATATTTTCGAAATTTTATAGAGGCAAACATAGAGTTTGCTTTTAGGCTTTATCAACAAATTTTTTAGCATCATCTAGATAGATATCGGCCAGCTTATAATCAGATCTGGGCAATAAAAAACCCGACCGTTTTTCACAAACGATCGGGTTCCTTGTATTCGTTAACTGGTTAGTTTGTTTCTTAACTAGTCCTCACCGCCCTGATCAATATTCTTCCAGTTAACAACGCCAAAAAACATCTCATCCCAACTTTCATTGCCCCAGTCTACGTTACGATCTGGGTTGGGATTACTTGGGTTCTGCGAAGAATTATCCCATGCCGCTACAACTGTAATCTTCGTTCCGCCGGGGACAAATTTTGGCTCCTCATACGTATAGCTGAGCTGCCAATTATAGTTGTATTTGGCGACATTAATTAGTTCTTCCGTAGAACCGTCTGGATAGTCTGCGAAGAAACGCATCCTCTTCCCACGAAAATGCATGTGAGGTAGAAAACTATGTATGTGCGCATCCTCCCTGATGACTATATTGGCGGTTTGCTCAAAAGCCGGATCATGCGCGGGGATAGTTGTCCAAGTATTTGGGAATACACAAGCGCAGTTCCCTGACATTCGTTCTTCCGGTATTTCACCCTCCGGATAGAACCAAACTCCTACCTGACTTCTGTCCACTGTTTCACGGCCATTAGGCGTGTAGTGCATGTTCAACCTAAGAAGTGAACCAGCCTTAAGTAACCCACCCGTATTAGGGGGAGCTAAATCCGGAGTATCTCCTGGGATGTAAGCGGTAATATCAGCTTTGTCAGGACTGCTGCTACCGAGAAAACGACGCCGCTGCCCAATTTCT
>JAKUTG010000385.1:0-1837 GCA_022447905.1 Pseudomonadales bacterium
GTCGGCTCCTGACTCGTCCTCGCCATCTGGATAACTGTGAATAGTTGCACCAAGCAACTGATTGAGAAGAACGTTTCCTGAATTCCGATATAGAGCGTCCGCACTCTTCACCCGTTCTTCGAGCTGAATGTGGCAGGTCAGCCCATATCGAGCTGCTGCTGCTGCCGCCGCACGTACGAAGTTCGATTGCACTGCTCCAGTAATCAGGATCTTATCGGCCTCTTGTGAAAGCGCGTCACCAACGTAGTACTCGAGTTGGCGTGCCTTGTTACCGCCAAGAGCAAGACCAGTGCAATCATCACGCTTGACATACAGCGCCGCTCCTCCGATTTTCACACTCAGGTTTGGAAGATGCTCTATAGGGGTTGGCGTATGGGCCAGAATTGCACGAGGCAGTTTTTCGAGCTTTTCCAGACCATTCCCCACGATCAGGTCCTCATTAAGACATGCCCACGTAAACAACAAGACCCAGCGAGGTCGCGTTGAGCAAAACAACCGTGATTCGCACGAACACTGGTTCGTTGATGCGAGGTGCTAGAAATCGTATTGGTAATGATAATCCACTTATTCTCAATTCTTGAGGTGTATAACGTCAGCTTGACTGTGAAAGTGCAGACTGCGTAGCTGGCCGATCAATCATGCAGCGACGATGTTCAAGGATTCGTGGGATCCTTTTCATATCGACACCATCATCTTCCAACCAACGACCTATCGTAAATAGATAGGGATCGCAGACGGTGTAAGTATCACCCATAACCCAGGGCCCCTGAAGTAATTCATCTTCAATCAGTGTTACCACCTGAGTCATAGTTTCGGGTACTTTTTGCTTCATAGCATCCAGGGCCGCTTGATCACTTACCCAACGCCTACCCCGAAGACGATGGGCATGGGCCACATGTACGGTTGAAGCCAAATAACTGTTGAACTCTTGAATACGACTGAACAGAAAAGGGTCATCCATGCTCAGCAAGTGCTTAGGGCCGAAGCGTTGTGCGATGTAGACCAGAATTGCACAAGTTTCGGTCAGTATTCCATTTTCAGTAACCAACGACGGGACGCGACCCTTGGGGTTGATCTTAAGGTAGGCATCTTGCTGCTGTTCATTGCATGAAAAGTCGACACAAACAGCCTCGTAACTGGCACCAACTTCTTCAAGCAGGATGAGCGAGGCAAGCGAGATACTGCCGTGCGCAATAAATAGTTTTAACATACGAGAGGTCCCAATTGGTCGCCAAGCAACAGCCGGAATATGTCAAATCTTAACGTATAAACGCCTACCTTATATCTAAATGTTGGGATCCGGCTAATAACCTGCAAATAAAGATAAACCCCAATCCGGTAGTCGATAGGTTGATTCGCTCCAAAGCCGGCCAGGAAAGAGCCGAGCGTTGTCTGTTCTTGGATGGTCTAAAGAGAAGGGGCGAACCAATCAGCATGTAATCGATTACTAACCAAACTTGTCGTAGCGGATATCGTGCACAGGCACTCCTGCACTGAGCAACAAACGTAAGGATCCATCCAGCATAGCGGGTGGTCCTCCCAGGAGTCCGAGCCGACCAGATAAGTCCTTAGCCATGACACGCTCGGCCACCTCATGAACAAACCCTCGCCATATAGGTAGGCCCGCTAATTCTGCTGGCACGCTATTTGAATCAGACGAGTCCGAAACGGCAAGGTGGATATTAATATTTGCGGGCACACTTTCCTGAATTTCTCGAAGCTCATCCAGAAAGAAGAAATCCTCAGGTTTACGCACACCAAAAACCATAGTCAGCTTATGTTCAGAAAAATAATCAATATCCCCGGACTGCCGCAGGATGGACATAATTCCTGCGAT
>JAKUTG010000386.1:0-1783 GCA_022447905.1 Pseudomonadales bacterium
AAGTCAGATTTCAGGCCGAGAGAGAGCGACACGCAGCTGACGCGAGAGCCGAGGAAGAACGGCGTCGGCAAGAAGAGGCCGAACGGCGGGAGCAAACCAGACTAACGCAACTTGTGGTGTCTGAGGCTTTAGAGGATGAAAGGCAGGAGAAACTGGAACAAATTTCGCAACTAGAACAACAAATCGCTGCGATCCAAACCGAAGCCGATAAAAATGATGCTGTATCTGCAATTCTTCAGGAAACTATCTTGGTGGCTGAGGAGTTGCTCCAGGTACTCATTACTGAACAGACTAAATACGAGAATACTGATGCGGACGGTAACACGATAGATCCGTTGTCAAAAGATCTGATAGTTGAACTAGAAGTACGAAAAAATAATCTGCTGCGACAGGCTCAATCTCAGTAATTCCTATGCCGTAACAGTATTGTCCAAACCTTCTATAGGCCAGAAGATTACTGGCCCCCAAGCCCTTGACTCACTTTGTTTGTACAGCACGTTATGATACAGTGCGCGCGCCTGTGAAATTATCCAACCAACGGGGAGATACGCTTAGATGTTCGGGATAACAATTACTGTCACTACAGTACTGTCGCTATTGGGTTTGGGAATCGCTTGTTTTTATATGAAAAAGGTTTACAGCATTCCGCTTGATATGGGGCTCGATGAGAAAAGCGCAACTCGTTTAAAGTTTATTCATGGAGCGATAGCTGAGGGTGCGATGGCATTCCTTAAGCAGGAATACAAATTTCTTGCGATCTTCATGGTGTCGTTTGCCGTCATTATTGCTATTTTGATAGATGATTCCCACACTCCCGATATTCGTGAAGGTATATACACTGCCTTCGCGTTTCTGTTTGGGGGTGCTATTTCGATAGCCTCGGGTTACATCGGTATGAAAGTTGCCACTCAAGGCAATGCTAGAACCACCGTTTCAGCTAAGAAAGATATCTCTGATGCGTTCGATGTCGCTATTAACTCAGGAGCCGTAATGGGCTTTGCATTGGTGGGGCTGGCAACACTTGGGCTGGTTCTGATTTATTTAATTATGAAATTTATGCTCGCCGATCTCGGCGAGGAGAATAATCACATCCTTATGGAGGTTATTGCTGGATTCGGTCTGGGAGGTTCGACAATTGCGTTATTTGCGCGTGTTGGTGGTGGAATCTTTACGAAAGCAGCTGATGTTGGTGCCGACCTGGTAGGGAAGATAGAACAGGGTATCCCAGAAGATGATCCAAGGAATCCCGCGGTTATTGCGGATAACGTGGGTGATAATGTAGGTGATGTAGCGGGTATGGGTGCTGACCTCTTTGGCTCCTGTGCTGAGAGTACCTGTGCTGCTATGGTGATCAGCGCCGTGGTATTTGCCGCCGATCCCAATGCGCTCTTGTACCCTGTTCTTATTAGCGCAGTTGGTATTCCTATAAGCCTAATCACAAAGTTGCTGGTTGAGGTAAAAACCGAAGAAGACGTGGCGCCTGGGTTGATTAAATTATTAATCATCTCCAGTGTTTTGATGGCTGTTGTAATGTTCTTTTTTACCATGGCCCTAGTACCAGAATTCTTTGATTTGAATGAAGAACAGTACACAAATGTCGGGGTCTATGGGTGTTTTCTATCCGGATTGATTGCCGGATTGGTTGTTGGTTTATTGACCGGCTATTACACCTCGGACAACTATAACCCAGTAAAGGAACTCGCTAAGTCCTGTGATACAGGAGTTGCGACTAACATATTTTACGGGCTCGCACTGGGTTATATGAGTACTGTTTATCCCTACC
>JAKUTG010000387.1:0-1777 GCA_022447905.1 Pseudomonadales bacterium
AAACTTCGATATGAAATAGCTGATAGTGTAAATAAACTCAAAGCACTTCATAACCTAACCCCGGGGTTAGCTGTGGTATTGGTTGGCTCCGACCCTGCTAGTGAAATTTACGTCCGCAATAAGCAAAAAATGACTTCCCAAGCTGGTATGAAAAGTATCGAGCACAAACTGCCCGCGGACACCTCCCAGAATTAACTTCTTACGCTTATAGATGGGCTAAATTCTGATCCATCTGTGAACGGTATACTGGTTCAGCTTCCCTTACCTGACCAACTTAATGAACCGACTATCCTGGCCGACATTGATTGCGCTAAAGATGTCGATGGTTTTCATCTTTTCAATGTGGGCAAGCTCGCTACAGGTACTCCCGGGCTCATTCCCTGCACGCCCCTCGGCTGCCTGATGTTGATAAAAGATAGCTTGGGCTCTGATCTTTCAGGCAAACGGGCCCTTGTCCTAGGGAGTTCCAATATTGTAGGCAAACCTATGGCATCTCTTCTACTGCGTGAAAACTGTACTGTCACTGTCGCCCACTCTCGCACTCAGGATTTAGCAGCGGAATGTGCTCGTGCAGATATCTTGGTAGCTGCAACTGGTCGCCCCAGAATGGTTAAAAAGGATTGGGTGAAGAAAGGTGCCATAGTTATAGATGTCGGAATCAATAGGTTACCCCCCGATGAGGAAGGAAAATCTAAACTCGTTGGTGACGTGGACTACGACAACGTTAAACTGGTTGCGGGTGCACTAACCCCGGTGCCAGGTGGCGTCGGCCCCATGACTATAGCGTGTTTGTTACAGAATACACTTACTGCTGCATGCGCACAGAATGGCGTGGAGTTAACTCCCGGTTAGCTCTAGAGGAAGAAGAGAAATTAGCTTCTTATTAGTTTCGCGTGCAAGATAAAACACCTAAACTAAATAAAAACACGTCGGCAAAATCCCGATAGTAGTCCCAGCTTTTTCCGAACCTTGAAATAATTATGTTAAAATCAAAACTTTATATAACTTCAGTTTACTTATAGAAATTAGTTAATTAACCCGGAATTTGGGCTTTTCTACATTTTTTAATTTTTTTCCTGTTCGTCTTGACTTTACTACCTTACACCGAGAATTACGCCTAAGTTTATCAGCCAACGACAACAATAATAAGGAGAAGCTTTACGGTGGCAAAGGAAGATGCGGACGTTATCGTAATCGGCGCAGGGAATGCAGCATTATGCGCGGCACTCTCTGCAAGGGAGAATGGTGCCAGCGTAATCGTGCTCGAAGCCGCACCAGAGAATGAGTCTGGTGGTAACAGCCGTTACACGGCAGGGTTATTTCGTATCCCTTACGCCAACATTGAAGAGTTGGAACAAATTATTCCAGACTTATCGGAAGAGGAAAAAACCAACGTTGATTTTGGCAGTTATACCCGGGACCAGTTCTTTGATGATATGGCGCGAGTAACCCAGTACCGAGCAAACCCTGATCTTCTTGAAATAATGGTTGATCGCGCGCATGAAACGGGCATCTGGATGTGTTCCCATGGGGTTCGGTTCTTACCCGCTTATGGGAGACAAGCTTTCAAGGTAGATGGCAAGTTCAAGTTCTGGGGTGGGGCACATATCGAGGCAACAGGTGGGGGTCCTGGCCTGATAGGGTCGCTCATGGGCGCCGCCAAATCAAATAATATTGAGATACGATTTGGAACCCCTGCAAATGCACTGATCACCGAAGGAAATCGGGTGGAAGGCGTGGTATGTCGGACATTAGGTAAAACACAAAATCTTTTCGC
>JAKUTG010000388.1:0-1754 GCA_022447905.1 Pseudomonadales bacterium
GTTAAGCGGTGAGGGAACATCGCCGCTTAATGGGGTATGATCGTTTGAGTGCTTGGGATTGGTCGATGGTTTGGCCGCGAGCAACGCTCGTGTGTAAGGGTGGGCAGCGTTTTGGTTTAAAATTTTTGTCGGGGCGGTTTCTACGATTTGTCCCAAGTACATAACGGCTGTTCTCTTCGATAAATGCTTCACAACACTCAAATCGTGGGATATGAACAATATTGAAATATTTTCTTTTTCCTGAAGTTCTTGCAATAAATTTATTATTTGTGCTTGAATTGACACATCCAGCGCGGAAACAGGTTCGTCGCAGACCAGATAACGCGGATTTAGAGAAAGAGCTCTAGCGATACCTATGCGCTGCCTTTGTCCTCCTGAGAATTCATGCGGATACCGATTCATAAATGAATTGGGTAGACCGACCTTTTGCATTATTTCTGCGACTTTTGATCTCAAGTTTGAGCGCGCTGCCAGACCGTGAACCATCATTGCTTCACCGATGATTCTTTCTACCGTGAAGCGTGGATTGAGGGAGCTGAAGGGATCCTGAAATATTATCTGCAGTTTTGGTCGCAAAGCTTTAAGGCTTGGGTTGTCTAGTGTAAGGATATCCACCCCATCAAAAAAAACTTCTCCTGAAGTGGGCTTGATGAGGTTTATTGATGCGCGTCCAAGCGTTGTTTTTCCGCAACCAGATTCACCGACCAACCCAAGAATTTCTCCGTGGCCTATGTCAAGTGATACATTATCTACAGCCTTCACAGTTTTTGTGTTTCGAGATAAAAAACCATCATAAATAGGAAAATATTTTTTGAGGAAGCGAATGCTAATCAGCTCAGTCATTGATTTTCTTTCCCCCCTCTTCGTAAAGCCAGCATGCGACTTTATGGGTGTTTTCTTCGGTCACGTTTGTAATCAGGGGCTGTTGTTGGCACTGCGGCATAGCGTCTTTGCATCTTGGATGAAATGCGCAACCTCGGGGAAGGTAAGCCGGGTGAGGCACTGCGCCTGGGATAGACTCCAACTTAGATTCATTGTCGTCCTTTGGCAGTGAATTAAGGAGACCACGAGTATATGGGTGCATGGGGTTTTCAAATAGAGACTCCACAGCCGCTTCCTCCACGATCTTTCCTGAATACATGACAGCTACGCGATCAGCAAACTGGGCGACGATACCAAGGTTATGAGTTATTAGTAGGATCGACATTTCTGAATCTTGCCTTAGAGAGGAAAGTAGGCTGAGTATTTGAGCCTGAATTGTAACATCCAAGGCTGTTGTTGGTTCGTCAGCTATAAGCAAGGCAGGCCGGCATGCAATAGCTATTGCAATCATCACTCGTTGTTTCATCCCTCCTGACAATTCGTGTGGATACTGATCAATTCTAATTTCTGGGGAAGGCATCAATACTTTCCGAAGTAGGTTGAGGGTTTGTTTTCGGGCCTCTGCCTTTGTTACGCGTTGGTGCTGGATAATGGCTTCGCCTATCTGATCACCTATTGTAAAAATTGGATTAAGTGATGTCATGGGTTCTTGAAAAATCATACTAATATCGTTTCCGCGAACCTTTTGCATGTCACTCTCGGATAGATTTAACAAATCATGGTTATTGAATTTAATTTGACCAGAATCAAAACGCCCCGGAGGCATTGAAATTAATCTGAGAACGCTTAGTGCGGTAACTGACTTGCCACAACCAGACTCGCCAACAATTGCTAGGATTTCGGCTTGATTGACATGAAGGTTGACACCACGG
>JAKUTG010000389.1:0-1738 GCA_022447905.1 Pseudomonadales bacterium
TCAAGTTAATCGAAGTTCTGCATGAACAAGTAATGGGAAAATGCGACGCCAATGATGGAATCACAGATGGCGTAATCAATAATCCTTTAGCTTGCGACTTCGATCCGTCAAGGGATTTAAATGATTTAATGTGCTCCGCAGGAACCAGCACTGATGAATGTTTCTCCGAGGCTCAACTGCAAATAACCATAGATTTGTACACTGGCCCGGTCGATGACAATGGCAACTCCGTCTACCCAGGTAAAGCACTTGGTTCGGAAACTCAGTGGGCTCGCTACTACATACCATACAGTGGCAATAATATGGGTCCTTCAAAATTGGTGGGCGTGGCTGGTGATCACCTGAACTACCTGTTTTACGAACAAGATCCAGGTCGCACAATTCCGGACGTCCGCGATTACCAGTACCAACCTCGAACCGACGGTGTGTTCCCTGAATTTCACTGGATTGATTATGATATCAACGACTTCTATTCCGGTAAGGGAGACCTAATGAAGTCCATCACCGACGCCGAGGATCCCAATCTCACTCAGTTCCTTAAGGATCGCGGTGGCAAACTGATCATATATCATGGCTGGGCGGACACCCTGATTGTCGCTGAAGACACGCTCGACTATTTTAATGACATGGTTAATATAACTTTTTCGGGTAGTATTGCGGCCGCCAGTGAGAATGCCCGATTATTTCTCGCTCCAGGTATGGGTCATTGCGCCGGTGGTCCTGGTCCAAATTCGTGGGACAAGCTCGCCTCCTTAGTTGATTGGGTAGAGAACGATGTAGCGCCTAGTTCAATAATTGCTACTCACAGCAGTAACGGCAGTGTGGACAACGAGCGACCAATTTGTGCTTATCCTCAACAGGCGACATATACGGGTCCAACTAGCGGACAGAACAATCCAGAGAACTGGATAGCAGAGAATTTCAGCTGTCAATGATCTGAAAGGGACTAATTTCAGGGCCTGCCGTAATCCGGCAAAGGTCGCTATAAAGCCACTAAGCAGCCGATCACACATTCCTATTTTGGGCCGTTAGTGGTACTTTCCTACGTTCCCAGTAAAACGAGAGCCAAGAGGTAATTATGAAACTCGGCCGTTTATTCAGTCTCTTTCTGTTTAGTTTGAGTGTTACGCTCGTAAGCATGAGCGTGCAGGCACAAGAAGTTTATCGCGCAAGATTGTCACCTATGCCCACTACCCCACAATCCGTGGCTGACATCACCGGCGAAGGGGAAGTGATACTGACGCTTAACGGCAATGCTTTAGCAGTCGAGGGCAATTTCTCCGGTATAAGTTCAGCAACCACTATGGGACACATTCACAATGGCCCTCCAGCGCAGCCGGGTCCGGTCGTTCATCGGTTGGAAGTTACCGCTGCACCAAATGGAAACATCAGTGCTGAACTGGAACTGACCGACGAACAGGTATCCGCACTTCGCAACAATGAACTCTATGTGCAGATACACAGTGAAAACAATGCACCAGGCGAGTTGCGTGGCTGGATTTTTCTCCGAAGCCATTTCGAAAGTTAAGTAATGAGGCCGAAGTAATGAAATTGTTAGTAGATGTAACAAGACCTGGCCGCGCTTTATTATTAAGCCTTGGCTTGGCGGCCTGTGGAGGTGAATCCTCCACTTCCGGTTCGACCACACAATCAGCGGCTCCAGCGCCTCAACCGTGTGGTCCCGCCGGGCAGTTGGCAGATGAGTTTTCAGCCAATGTAGGCTCAGACGCCCGCTGTT
>JAKUTG010000039.1:0-13221 GCA_022447905.1 Pseudomonadales bacterium
GTAGAACATTTGTTTCAGCTTTCGAGAATGTTGCTCAGCTATTTACGTCTTTAGAAAAACGTAAATCCGCAGAACGCATAAAAGGTGTTAAGCAACGCCAGCGAAAAAAGGGCCGATATTTGGGTGGTAGTAGGCCATTTGGTTATATGATCCACGAAAATGGTCGCCTCATCGAAAATCCTATGGAGCAACGGGTTCTTAACAGGATTATTGAGCTTAAGAAGCAAGGAAAATCTCTGCGGGTAATTTCTCAGGAGGTTTCTACACCAATTATGCCGATCAGTTTCAAAACCGTACAGAGGCTAATACAACGCCACGCGGGCCAGCTCTAAAACCGGATTTAATCGGCAAACACAGTTATCGTTTTGGGTGTATACAAAGCTGCGCAGTCTTTTTAATCAACAAATCGCAAATACCTCTAACCTTACGACGGAATAGTGTAGATTAAGGAGTATGTTTAAACCATTTTCGCTTTTCGTTGGCCTGCGCTACTCGTTAACGCGGAAGAGAAATCGCTTCCTCTCTTTTGTATCGTTTATATCCATGTTAGGTGTAAGTCTAGGCGTTTTAGTATTGATTGTAGCCTTATCGGTTATTAATGGTTCTATCAGTTCACTTCGTAATGAGGCCTTGAAATCAGTTCCCCATGTCACTGTTACCGGTGAACGTTTCGAATCCAATTGGGAAGAATATACGGTAAATGCACGATTATCAGATCGAGTAATCGCTGCTGCACCTTTCTTGGAGGGTGAGGCGGTATTGCGTTTCCAAGGGCAAGATATTTTTATCCAGGTAAGGGGGGTGGATCCGCAGTTGGAAGCTGAGGTTATCAATAACGAAAGACAATTATTCTCTGATTTGCTCACCATATTGCAAGAAACAGATAACGGGATCATTCTCGGAACACAATTGGCAGGGGTTCTTGGCATATACAGTGGTAACGAAGTGAGCGTTACGGCCCTGAATAGCCTGCTCGGTCGTTCACTGTCAGATGCGCAGGGGTTTGAAGTGATCGGGTTTGGTGATTTTGGATTATATGGGAATAAAAATCTTGTGCTTATTGGCCTAGATAAAGCTCAAGCGCTTTTTGCTAAAGATGCGGGTGTGGACCTGCAATTAAGGCTTCGAGTAAGCGATATATTTAATGCGGAGTTGATTGCTAAAGAGTTGTTTGGAGAGATGGAGGCGGTTGATGTTCAACCTTGGAATAAAACGCAGGCGAATCTCTTTAACGCGCTTAACATGGAAAAACTTTTAACCAGCTTTATGCTGTCGATGATAGTCATAATTGGTGCGGTGAACATTATCTCAACTCTTGTTATGGTGGTTTCCGATAAGGGATCTGATATCGCTATATTGAGAACCATGGGGGCAAGTCGGTCGGCAATCATGACAATATTTGTAGTTCAAGGGCTCATTGTTGGGATAGTGGGTACGGTGGTGGGTGCTACGCTGGGTGTGCTTCTGGCCAATAATATTACCGGGCTTAGCCTATGGCTGGAGCAATTAATCAATTTGGTATTTACCGACGCCAACGTGTATTTGGTTTCTCATTTGCAAACTCAGATTAATGTCGGTGAAGTGATCCTTGTCTGCATGGCGGCTTTGTTAATTAGTTTTTTGGCAACACTTTATCCCGCGTTCCGGGCCAGCAAGATTCATCCTGCCGAGATTCTCCGGTATGAGTAATGCCCGCATAAACAAGCATTTCCTCATCAATACGCTATTCAAGGGTTATTGCTATGAATAGTGCACTCCCAGTTATTAGTTGCAAGCATCTAAAAAAAACTTACTCAGAAGGTGCGCAAGTTGTACAGGTATTGCGGGACGTAAATATGGAAATTACTAGCGCGGATCGGATTGCCATTGTGGGGAGCTCAGGGTCAGGTAAGACTACTTTATTAAACCTGCTGGGTGGGCTTGACCTTCCTACTGATGGCAGCGTGCATATGGCTGGTAAAAATATAGCATTAGTCAGTGAAACGGAGCGTGGCCACCTGCGTAACAAGTACTTGGGTTTTGTGTATCAGTTTCATCACTTGTTGAGTGAATTCACGGCGCTTGAAAACGTATGTATGCCGTTATTGATCGCTGGAGTTGGAATACAAACCGCGAAAGAACGGGCGGAGAATATACTTTTGCGAGTGGCTCTAGGGGAGCGGTTGTCACATAAGCCTGCAGAACTTTCTGGTGGCGAACGGCAACGGGTAGCGATAGCGAGGGCTCTGGTAGCAAATCCGCGTTGTGTTTTACTAGACGAGCCCACAGGAAATCTGGATCGCCATACGGCGAAAGAAATTCAGCAGTTAATGGCTGAGTTGAATGAAACTCTTTCTATTAGTTTCGTTGTTGTTACCCACGATGAGCGTTTGGCGAACTCCATGGACCGTAAACTGTTATTGAAAGATGGAACACTTCATGAATGACAAACACATTGCCATTCCACGTTTCATAGCTACTCGGTATGTAAGTGTAAGCAGACGGAACCAATTGGTTTCATTTATGTCCGGGATTTCTATTTTTGGTATTGCGTTTGGTATTGCCATACTAATAACGGTTCTCTCTGTGATGAACGGCTTCGATCGTGAGATACGTGACAACGTGCTTGGTATTGTCCCTCATCTCACAATTCATACGGAAGAAAATTTAAGCGCCGAGGACTGGCAAATAGTTGACAAAGTAGCTAACGAACATCCTATGGTAATCGCTACAGCTCCAGTTGTTGAGGTTATGGGAGTTATTGCTAATACTGTGAGCAACAAGGGTGTACTGGTAAATGGAATTGATCTAGATAAAGAGGCATCGGTCTCAATTATAGATAACTTCTTCGTGGCAGGCAGTTTAGAAGGTTTGCGCGATTCTCGCTGGGGCTTGATTCTAGGACAAACACTAGCCGATAGGCTTGCGGCTAATGTAGGTGACAGGGTTAATCTTTTTTCACCAGCAATTTCAATTAACCCTATCATACCATTGGCGACGTTTCGAAGGTTTGAAATTGTGGGTATTTTTAAGGTAGGCACTCAGGATTTAGATAACGATTTTGTCATGATAAATATTGACGCAGCAAACGCGTTGTTCCGTCTACGAACATCTTATAACGGATTACGAATACGTATAACTGATGTGCTCGAGGCTAATCGAGTTCAACCGGAGCTTAAGGAGAGTCTTCCAGATGGGGTCGATGTATCGAGTTGGACAACCCAATTTGGAGCTATTTATGACAACATTCAGTTTTCTCGAACAATTATTGGATTTATGCTTTGGTTACTTGTGGGTGTTGCGGCATTTAATCTAATTGTAAGCTTGCTAATGATTGTGAGAGATAAACGGAGTGATATTGCGATATTACGTACGATGGGCGCGAGCCAGCAAACTGTTAATAGGATATTCATGTGGCAAGGTTGTCTGATAGGTACGATCGGTATTGTGATAGGGGTGTTGCTAGGTATAGTCGGGTCACTGCAAGTTGCCAATTTGGTAGGATTGATTGAACAAATTTTCTCGATACAGTTTTTAAGTGCTGAAGTTTATCCAATCGATTTTTTACCTTCAAAAATAAAAGTCACTGATATTTTGGTAGTGTCCGCTGGCGTATTCATACTGTCATTGTTGGCCACTATCTACCCCGCTAGAAAAGCGGCCGCAGTGGTACCCGCAGAAGTCTTGCGAGCCGACTAAAATTGGCTCCTCCTGCCTTCTCATTAGGTTTGGTCATTTCACGAATTACTGATTTTCTAAAACAAAATGCATTATAGATGCTCTGTATTTTTGTTTACAAAGGTTAATATTCCAGATATTTCGGATAATAAACTAAACTCGATTATGGATGATACTTCTATTACTGTGGCGATGCCCGATTATGATAGTCTATTGCGCTGATAAGTTGGAGGGGATGCGTGGTTGAAATCGTTAGAGCAGGGGGCTGGCTAATGTTGCCAATCATACTGTGTTCCATTATTGCGATTGCCATCGTTATAGAGCGGTTCTGGATTCTCAGTACTGCGCGTATAACTCCTAAATTTGTGCTTTCCCAGGTTTGGACTTGGCTCAAGAATAATCAGCTCGATTCGATCAGGCTAAAGGAGCTGCGATTATCGTCACCGCTAGGGCAGATGCTTGCAGCAGGGTTACTTAGTTCCAAATATGGCCGAGATACTATGGTTGATAGTATAGAACAGGCTGCGGCACAAGTTATGCATAGCATGGAGCGATATCTGAGCACATTGGGAACCATTGCCGCGATTACTCCTTTAATAGGTTTGCTAGGTACTGTAGTCGGCATGATAAGAGTATTCAGCGAAATAATGTTACAAGGTACAGGCAATGCAAATGCCTTAGCTGGTGGTATATCTGAAGCGCTTATTACGACAGCTGCTGGCCTTACTGTTGCCATACCTACTTTTATGTTCCATCGTTATTTCACATATAAGGTCGACTCGCTGGTGCTCAAGGTGGAGCAAGAATCAACCAAACTAGTGGACGCGGTCGGGCAATCAGGATTTTTTCGTCTGAATATAGCAACGCAGCGACCCGAGGAAATTGAACAACCACTGTTTGATCCCAATTAGTTTCCCATGGCAAATAAAGGAAAATTAGATACCCAATACCGAGGCTGGCAGCTTTATCGGAGGCTATTTCGTTATGTGACTCCGCATCAGGTTGCGATATATGGCAGCATCATCGGTTATATTATATTTGCAGCGACCACGCCTGCGACTACCTGGTGGTTAGGTTTTACGGTTGATGCTATAAACGCAGAGAACTATGAAGAACTTCGGATTCTAAGCCCCTTACTTTGTATCGCTATCGTAGTTGTGCGTGGAATTGGTGGCTTTATGGGTTCCTATTCTCTTGCTGCTATTGCTAATCATGTAATCCATAGGCTTCGTTGTGAATTAATTAACCATCTGATAACGCTACCCGCAACTTATTTCGATAGGCATACTTCCGGTAAATTAGTTTCTAAATTTACCTACGACGTGACTCAGATAACCGGGGCTGCTAGCAATGCCGTCGCCGTTATAATCCGTGAAGGGTTTACAGTCGTGGGGCTTCTGATTTATCTCTTAATTATCGATTGGCGATTGAGCCTAACATTTCTGCTAATCGCCCCGTTTGTCGCCATAATTGTCAATATAGCTTCGCGACGCTTTCGTCGTTATAGCACCCAGATGCAAGATTCAATGGGCGAAGTTACTCAGATTACCAGTGAGTCGATAAAGGGCCATCGCGTCGTTCGCACATTTAATGCAGAAGATTTTATCGGTAACAAACTCTTGCAAGCCAGTGAACGTAATCGCCGCCAGAACATGAAGATGGCTTTAACTCGCAGCGCTAGCACACCATTAGTTCAGTTAATCGTTTCGATGGCGCTAGCATTACTTGTTTGGCTGGCAATGTCCCCAGAATTCCTTTTAGATAAGACCCCCGGAGGTTTTGTTGCGTTTCTCGGTGCGGCGGGGCTATTGGCGAAACCCATAAGACAATTAACCCAGGTTAATTCGGTAATACAACGTGGCCTTTCAGCGGCTTATAGTATTTTTACTTTGCTGGACGAACATTCTGAACCCAACACGGGCGATCATGAAGTTGACAGAGCAAAAGGGAAAATTGAGTTCATAAATGTGAGTTTCACATACAACGGGTTGCGCCAGGCGCTCAGCAATATCACCTTTGTCGCAGAAGCAGGTAAAACTATTGCCTTGGTTGGAAAGTCTGGCAGTGGCAAGTCCAGTCTTGTGAATTTAATTCCGCGCTTTTATGAGTGTACGCAAGGCGAAATAACACTTGATGGAATTCCGCTGAAACAATATAAGCTAGAAAATTTACGCCGCCATGTATCGCTTGTGACACAGCAGATAGTTTTGTTTAACGGGACCGTGGCTGAAAATATTGCTTATGGAGAAAATGAATTCGATGAAGAGAAAATTCTGACTGCGGCCGTTAATGCCCACGCCATGGAATTCATTAGCCAATTACCTAATGGCTTAGATACTGAAGTAGGTGATGATGCGAGTCTTTTATCCGGAGGACAGCGTCAACGCATTGCTATTGCCCGAGCCTTACTGAAAAATGCACCAATACTCATATTTGACGAGGCTACGTCATCACTAGATTCTGAATCGGAGCAGCATATACAGGCCGCATTAAAGACCTTAATAAAGGGCCGTACTACTTTTGTGATCGCACACCGGTTATCTACTATTGAGAATGCTGATTTAATTCTCGTGCTAGATCAAGGGATAGTTGTTGAGTCAGGAACCCATGCCGAGCTACTTGTCAAAAACGGACATTATTCCAGGTTGCACAAAATTCAATTCACGGAGAATGACACGGCCAATTCCGCATGAGTTTTCTTGAAACTGCTTGGTATAGCAAGGCACGATGGTTAATCTTATTGTGGCCTTTGTCTCTTTTATTCCAATTAGTTAGCACTTTACGGCGCAAGAAATATAAACGCCATAGTGATTCGTCCAAATTGTCGGTACCTGTGATCGTGGTTGGTAATATTGCAGTTGGTGGTACTGGCAAAACGCCCTTACTGATTGCTCTAGTGGGCATACTTAAGAGCAAAGGTATAAACCCAGGCATTATCACTCGAGGCTATGGTGGCAGAGCTACTACTTACCCTTTAGAAGTAACACCACTAACCAGCGTTTCAGAATGTGGAGACGAAGCGATTTTATTGGCAGAAAAGACTGGCTGCCCAGTTACGGTCGCCCCAGACCGAATGGCTGCGCTGGAGGCGCTTGTGTCAGGCAATGCCGTGGACATCGTACTCAGTGATGATGGCATGCAACACTACCGCCTCGTCAGAGATATTGAGATCTGCGTAGTTGACGGGAAACGTTTGTTTGCAAATGGATTTTGTTTACCCGCAGGTCCTTTGCGGGAACCTGTTCAACGCTTAAAAGAGGTCGATTTTATTGTGATTAATGGCAAACCCTCAAAGCAGTCACCAATATTGGAATCCGCTATTGAGATGGTTATAGAGCCTAAATTCTTAATCAATCTGTTAAATGAAGAAAGGCGACCGTTCATTGGTGCACCCTTCAATATCGGCAGTATTGTACAAGCCGTCTCGGCGATTGGTAATCCGCAGCGTTTTTACGATTTGTTAGATAAACTACCGTATCAAGTAAAGCGATTTAAATTTCCAGATCACCATCTTTACAGCGTAGAAGATTTACTCAGTGCTGGCATTGATGAACATCAACCGGTCGTTATGACAGAAAAGGATGCGGTAAAATGTAGATCTTTCGCACGAAGTAATCACTGGTATTTATCCACCGAGGTATGTTTACCGGCTACATTCGCTGAAGAATTCATTGCAAGAGTAGAGACATTAGTCTAGTGGCAGAAAGGACGGAATAATGTTGGATTTGAAGCTATTGAGTATTCTTGTGTGCCCTATTTGTAAGGGCACGCTCAGCTACGATAAGACCGCCAATGAACTAATTTGTTATGGTGACGCAATTGCATACCCTATCAAGGAAGGTGTGCCGGTTATGCTGCGTAACGAAGCCAGAGATTTGTCTCCGGAAGAAAGAGAAAGATCTTAATGTCGTTTTCCATTGTTATCCCTGCACGATATGGTTCAAAACGATTACCAGGTAAACCACTGTTAGATCTTGCTGGAAAGCCTATACTTCAGCATACATATGAGAAGGCAAAAGCAAGTGAGGCCCAGCACGTATATATAGCTACAGATGACCAGCGAATAAGAGAAGTTGCTGAAAATTTTGGGGCTAAAGTTTTTATGACATCAGTTAAACACAAGTCAGGTACTGATAGAATCCAGGAAGTAGCCACTGAATTACAGCTATCTGAAGACCAGATTCTTGTTAACGTGCAAGCCGATGAGCCACTGCTACCATCGAGTGTTATTAACCAAGTATCACGTAATTTGGAGAATCATGCGGATGTGGGCATAGCAACTCTTTGCGAAGTTGTAACTTCTCAAGATGAGATTGGAAATCCCCATGCGGTGAAGGTGGCTATGAATGCTGAGGGGCACGCTCTTTATTTCAGTCGAGCTACGATTCCTTATCAAGCGAGCGCATCTGCAAGAAATTGCTACAGGCACGTTGGTATATATGCCTACCGGGTATCAGTATTAAACCAATTTGTTCAGTGGCCGGTAGCGGAATTGGAAATTTCTGAGAAACTGGAACAACTCCGGGCTCTATATAACGGAATTAAAATCCACGTAGAAGTCTCTGTGGAGCATATACCGATAGGTATAGACACTGAAAAAGATCTTGAAGCTGTGCGCAATTATCTCTCCAAAAAGTAAGGCCAATGAGCTCATGACGGGCAAGTGCCAATTTTCACCTTCAATTATACGGGTACTTATGGTGTGTCTGGGTAATATTTGTCGCTCTCCAACCGCGCATGGCGTTTTAGAAAAACAAATTAATAACAATGACTTAAAAAACTACATTTATGTAGATTCTGCAGGTACCGGTGATTGGCATATTGGTGATTCGCCAGATAAACGAGCTGTTGAAGCTGCCGCGGAGCGAGGCTATCAAATAGCTAATTACCGAGCTCGCCAAGTCTGCTCATCAGATTTTAAGGACTATGATTATATTCTTGCAATGGATTACGCGAATCTTCGGAATTTGAAGAAGCAATGTCCGGCTGCATATAAACGGAAGTTACAGTTATTATTGGATTATGGTAGTGGGGGTCATGATACTGTCCCAGACCCTTACTATAGTGGTGATAAAGGCTTCGAACTAGTATTGGATTTGGTGGAAGAATCGTGTACACGGTTGTTACAGCATATTAAAGAGCGGCATTCTCTAGGTGAATATGGTAGATAGCGAACTATGGAAGTTCAGCAACAGGTCGATTTAGCGCCTTACAACACGTTTGGCGTTTCGGCTAAAGCCACGCATTTCGCCTATATCACTAGCGCAGAAGACCTGCGCTCTGGGCTTGATTATAGCCAGCAACGCGATTTGCCTATTTTTGTATTAGGGAAAGGCTCTAACCTATTATTTACCAAAGATTTTTATGGGTTGGTGCTTCAAATGGACTGGCGCGGTATATACTGGCTTGATGCGCTGGATCGAGTGACAGTTGCTTGCGGAGAAGACTGGCACAATTTCGTAACACATAGCATGAATAAAGGGCTTCATGGTATTGAAAATTTAGCATTAATTCCTGGAAGTGTTGGAGCGGCACCGATACAAAATATTGGTGCATACGGCGTAGAATTGTCCGATGTTGTTTACGAAGTGAGTGCCATGGACATTCGGACTGGTGAAATTATCAAATTCGACTATGAGCACTGTAAATTTTCCTATCGAAATAGCTTTTTCAAACAAAAAGAAGGTAAAAATTTTATCGTAACTTCAGTGACACTGCAGCTTTCAAGTGCGTGGCAGCCAAATATTACTTACCCGTCACTTAAAGAGGCACTTACTTCAACCGAGCCCAGTCCCCTTCAGGTCTTTGATACTGTTTGCCAAATTAGGGGTAGTAAATTGCCCGATCCCGGTAAGCTAGGAAATGCCGGAAGCTTTTTCAAGAATCCAGTTATTTCACGCGAAAAATTGACTAGCCTTCAGATGGATTTCCCCAAAATCCCTGTATTTGATAGCGAAATAAACGAATTTGTGAAAGTGCCCGCTGCATGGTTATTGGAAAAGGCTGGTTGGAAAGGAAAAACTCGTGGCAAAGCAGCCGTCTCGACCAACCACGCCTTGGTGCTGGTAAACTTGGGAGGAGCAAGTGGTCAGGATATACAACTTCTGGCTCAGGAGATAAGTAGTTCAGTGCTGGAGCAATTTGGTATTGCGCTCGAGCCTGAAGTTCAGCTGATCTAGTAAATTCTTACAAACCTTGTTTGTTGAGGCGTTAATCTGTATCGGATACTCTCCATGGGTTTTAATCTTTGCCAACTAGAGAACTATACTTTGTCGAATCATGGCCAACTTAGACACTGAGAACTTTAACCCTAAGCCTTACCTGGCCACCCTAACAAGTAGGCCCGGTGTTTATCAAATGTCCGATAGCCAAGGCAATGTGCTTTATGTCGGAAAGGCACGAAATTTAAAAAAGAGAGTGGGGAGTTATTTTCGGGCCTCAGGCCTTACAACAAAAACCTTGGCGATGGTTGGAAAAATCGCTGATATTCAAGTCACAATTACTAACAGTGAAACGGAAGCGCTGTTACTTGAGCAAAGTCTTATTAAGACCTATCGTCCTTTTTATAATATTCAGCTAAGAGATGATAAGTCATATCCATATATTCTTCTGACTCAGGATAATGAGTATCCTCGCCTAAGCTTTTACCGAGGCAGCCGAAAGCATAACGGCCGTTTTTTTGGACCCTATCCTAGCGCCCATGCTACACGCGAATCGCTACAGATATTGCAAAAGGTGTTTCGAGTTAGGCAATGTGAGGATAGTTATTTCAAGAACCGTTCTAGACCTTGCTTGCAGTACCAAATTGGTCGCTGTACTGCTCCATGCGTTGGGATGATCTCGAAAGAAGAGTACGCCCGAGATGTTCATTATTCGGCACTTTTCTTAAACGGTAAGAGTGATCTTCTGGTTAAAGAACTCACTATCACGATGGAGGAGGCAGCTGCCAACGAAAACTTCGAAAAAGCTGCGCTAATCCGAAATCGCATTATTGATTTACGTCATACCCAGGAAAAACAATACGTAGCCAACCAGGGCCACGATGCAGATGTCATTGCAGGGGAGATTAGACAAGCCTACGCCTGTGTTCATGTGATTTATGTTCGCTCTGGCCGAGTTGTAGGAAGTAAGAGTTTTTATCCCCGCTATAGGCTGGCTAACTCCCAACAGGACCTCGTGGAAGCGTTTATTGCACAAGCTTATCTTCGAGAGGATAAGTCCTCTTCGATACCTAAGGAGATTATTACTCCAGCTCCATTGGAAGAGGCTGAAGAACTTCAAACAGCCCTGACCTATGTTTCTGGCCGAAAAGTCAAACTATCAATGCGCGTCAGGGGGCACCGCGCAAAATGGATACAATTGGCTACTACCAATGCCAAGGAGTCACTAGAGGCGTACATTGCCAATAAGCAAAATACACACAAACGATTCATATTGTTACAGGATGCGCTCAGGTTAGATTCACAATTTTCCAGGATGGAATGTTTTGATATTAGCCACACGGCTGGAGAGGTAACAGTTGCTTCTTGCGTGGTATTCGATGAAAACGGCCCAGTTAAGAATGATTATCGCCGTTTTAATATTCGAGATGTGAAATCTGGTGACGACTATGCAGCGATGGAACAAGCGCTTGATCGGCGTTTTACACGTTTGAGCAAAGGCGAAGGCAAGCTTCCTGATGTTTTGCTCCTAGATGGAGGAAAAGGCCAACTCAGTCGAGCGAAGAAAATAATGCAGAAATTCCAGTTACCGGAAATCCATCTATTGGCTATTGCCAAGGGAATTAGTCGCCGCGCAGGCCAAGAAACGGTGTTCTTTTCCAAGTCTACAGGATACGGCGAATTAGCTTTTTCTACTGAATCACCAGCGTTGCATCTACTCCAACAGATAAGAGACGAAGCTCACCGTTTTGCGATTGCAGGGCATCGACAGCGTCGTGATAAGAAGCGCAAGCAATCAGTACTGGAACAAATACCAGGGCTTGGCCCAAAGCGCAGGCGGGAACTCATTAAACATTTCGGCGGTCAACAAGAAATCAAGAAGGCTAGCGAAGGGGAAATAGCCAAGGTAATTGGTATAAGTAGGAAATTGGCCGAAAATATATATGCGTATCTTCATAATTAATAGGATATTTTCGTTGTCTGTTATGGGCTTTATAAACTTTTTATATGAAATACTTTGTGCTTTAAACTCTAACTAATGAATTGGGCTAATCAAGTTACTTATATTCGCTTGCTGCTTATTCCATTGGTGATAGCTTGTTTCTATTCCGGGCTTCCCAATGCTAATTTATTGACAGCATTGTTATTTACCGTCGCTAGCCTTAGCGACTGGGTAGATGGTTATCTGGCGCGGAGGTTGAACCAAGCTTCCGATTTTGGTGCATTCTTAGATCCCGTTGCCGATAAGCTTTTAGTAACGATCGTGCTGATTATGTTGGTAGCGGTTTATAGTAGTTTGCTGTTGGCAGCTGTAGTGATTATTACCCGGGAATTAGCTATATCGGCGTTAAGAGAATGGATGGCGGTCAAAGGCCAGAGCGATCTTGTATCAGTAGCCTTTTCAGGTAAGCTGAAAACTACCATGCAGATGCTTGCCATTATTGTGCTGCTATTATCTGCGCCGAACTATCCAGATTGGATTTGGCAACTCGGCTTTGTATTAATTCATCTAGCGGCAATTCTGAGCGTTTATTCGATGTTTCAATACTTTAGGCGCGCCTGGCCAAAACTGTGGAACGGTCTATAAACCAATATGTTGCCTGAGTTTGCTGGCTTGACTCCCCGGGCTTAAGCATTAGAATAGGGCGCCTCGATTTTGATGGGTAGGTTACTGATATAGCGAGTCTACATGACGATCGGTAAGTTACTAGCTTGCGATGCGGGAATAGCTCAGTTGGTAGAGCATGTGCTTGCCAAGCACAAGGTCGCCGGTTCGACCCCGGTTTCCCGCTCCAATTCTTATAGACTACTGAAGAGCAGCTTTTCTCAGTAATAAATTTGAAGGTAGCTCTTTGACCTTTCGGCTAATTGTTGGTGTTCGACTGCTCCCTGTCTTAATCACTTAATCATTGCTCTTCTGGAATTCCAATTAGGCATCACAGTAAATAGAAAGACACTGCCAAGAAATTTAAAGATTGGTTTATATGTCATATTGCAAATAATTTTGAGGCCTGGTACCGCAAGAAGCAGTAATTTTATCCATTGCATGCTCATTGACCGGGGTTTTGATATAGTTCGGCCTCGCTGAATATAAAGATATGGCTGGGTGGCAGAGTGGTCATGCAGCGGACTGCAACTCCGTGTACGCCGGTTCGATTCCGACCCCAGCCTCCAACATATTTTGATCAGCCCAGATGGTGAAATTGGTAGACACAAGGGACTTAAAATCCCTCGATCATTGCGATCGTGCCGGTTCGATTCCGGCTCTGGGCACCACCTCCCCATCTAAGCACTTCTAAATCTTTCTAATTTGATTCAATCAACACCTCTGTAAACACTATTATATGGGCTTATTCGTCTCTCTGTTGTCTAAATCCCTCTAAATGATTACAATATAATCTAT
>JAKUTG010000390.1:0-1730 GCA_022447905.1 Pseudomonadales bacterium
CGATGGAAGAGCACATCGAATTGCTTGCGGACAGATCGATATCGGAAATGCGGAAACCGAAATGACAGCAAAAATGAAGGACGGTGTCGCCCAGGCCAACGGTACGATTGCACCAGAACCAACTATGAATGTCGAACATGTGGCCGACGCTGTACTGCACATGGCCGATCTCCCGCTTGATGCCAACATTCTTTTCATGACCGTCATGGCCACGAACATGCCGCTGGTCGGGCGAGGCTAAGTTGTCTAACTCGCTTAGCATTCGATCGGGGTTAGATCAACACACAGCCGCCCAATCACGACGAGCGATTGAATGACGACTGGTTTGGACCGCCTTTGTACTCGACTCGATTCACGCCAACTGATCTCGGCTTTGGGCAGACTGCCTGCAGAGCAATCTCTGGCTGTCCCCTGCCTAGACGAACATGAACGACAAACGCTGGTATCACTTGTCGACTCTCTGACGTACCAATCCGCCAGCCCCGTCATGGGAGGCGCCACTACACCGGTGTACCAAGACTTTGAGCTCTGCTACGACATACCCCCAGATCACCAACTTTGGGAGTTAGCCCGTTACCTAGAGAAACGAATCGCTACAACAATTAAAAAAGCGGGACTCCAAGGCCACGATGCGCTGCAATTTAATGACCTAATTGTGCAGAACTATCCGCCCGGATGCCAGGGAATTACACCACACCGGGATCATGTGCGATACCGGATAGTTGTTGCCATTTTTCTCCTGACCGGTGATGGAAACTTCTGTACCTGCGATGACCGAAAGGGTGTGGGAGCAAAAACCATTCCAGCGGTACCCGGCGACCTATTGCTGATGACGGCACCCGGACTAGTAGAAGAGAAGCCCGGACCACTGCACTTCGTGAACGGCGTCACCCGAAGGAGGCGTACGATCGGACTTCGTTACGACACGCATGCAATAATCAACAAGGATTTGCAAAAACATAGCTGTTAATTGAGGGACCGACTATACCCACTACTCTGTCTTTCTCTGCAGCCGTGCTGTCGGAAACCTGAAGGGAAAATCTTGCCCGTTACACGGCTTTGGTCTCAGTAGGGTTCACAGACTTGATCGACCGTTCAAGCCCGCCAAAAAGCGCGATCAACGCCGGCAAACAAAATAGGCAAGCGGCCAATGCAAGAAAAACCATGGCAATCATAACTTTACTAAACATCGTGAACATCGGCATGATCGAAAGCATTAGGACACTAAAGCCAAGAATATCAGTAATGCCGCTTGCGAAAAGCGCCATGCCGGTATGACCCATCATCTGGGAGACCCACGCCGCTAAACCTTGTCCAGGATACCGTGCGCGCTGCTCCCGAATGCCCTGCGTAACATGAATCGCAAAATCAAGTCCTAAACCAATTGCAAGTGACGCCACTTGAAGTGTGACCAAATTGAGGCTTGCGCCGAAAAGGTTCATCCCGGCGTTAAGCCAAAGCGATACGGCAACAACCGGAGCGATAGTTAATACTGATAACCGAAAGTTGCGTAACACCAGAAGCAGAACGACGAAGCATGCCGCGATGGCAAGATAAATACTGGACTGGAAGGACTCAGTCATTGCGTTTACATAAACAAAACGACGAAAAGAATTACCGGTCAACGTCGCTTTCAAGCCTTCGTCTAAATTCAGATGCTCGGCAATTTTTTCTTCTACGTCTTCTTTAAATTTGCCCATCCAACCCCAATCTTCTGCTTTCTCTACTCT
>JAKUTG010000391.1:0-1714 GCA_022447905.1 Pseudomonadales bacterium
GAATGAGATTCGTGAACTAACACTTGAATCAACTGCTCCTGCCCTAATCCGAGAGGAAGCAAATATCATAAAGCGATCATTAAGAGATGTTTATACCCGGGATATTACCGATGTACTTGTAGAAGGGGACGAGGGTTACCGTGCAGCTAAAGATCTTATGAAAATACTAATTCCCAGCCATGCAAAAAAAGTACAGCCCTACAAGGATAGCACCGTTCCATTGTTTAGTCGATATCACATAGAGACCCAGCTTGAGTCCATGATAGGACGAGAAGTCAAATTAAAATCTGGTGGTTATATCGTAATAGACTCAACCGAGGCTTTGGTTGCTATTGACGTTAATTCAGGGCGTGCAACACGTGGCCGTAACATAGAGGAAACCGCGCTAAAAACTAATTTGGAAGCAGCAAATGAAGTGGCACGCCAAATCCGCCTGCGCGATTTGGCCGGCCTGATTGTAATTGATTTTATCGATATGGATTTTCACCGGAACCAGACATCTGTCGAACGGCGTCTTAAGGAAGCCATGCATAGAGACAGAGCCAAAATTCAGATTGGGCGTATTAGTCCATTTGGGCTTTTGGAACTTTCGCGTCAACGTATGCGACCAAGCATTACCGAAACAACCACGGATACCTGTCCCAACTGTGGTGGTTCAGGAATCAGAAGATCAACTGAATCAACTGCTTTACATGTGCTTCGCGGTATTGAGGAAGATGGGGTCCGTTATAAAGACTCTGAAATCGAAGTTAACGTCCCGACAGAGGTCGCATTATATATGCTTAATTACAAGCGCGAAGCTTTAGCTGAGATCGAAAAGAAACACGAATTTAAGATTATTATTTCTGAAAACAACACTCTTATTCCGCCTCAATTCACTCTAGTACAGCACGGAGCACCTGCACCTCATCAGACGGACAAAGTTAAACAAAACGGCACTAAGTTGGAGGAGGATCGGGAACCGGCTGGTAATGAAACTAAGAAACGAAAACGACGGCGACCTCGACGCAGAAATAAAGGAATAGCTGCTACGGATTCTAGTCCGTCTAATACTAAGCCTGCAGAAGACATTAGCGCCAACTCCTTCGAGAAAGATTCGGTAGAAGCAAATGAACCCAACAATGAAACACCAAAAAAACGGCGTCGAGTACGTCATAAAAAATCCGCCATGAATCAAACAAAAAATGTTAACTCTTCTGAATTAGAAAGCACCCCGCCCGCCGTGGCGGCAGAGAACGACGCTGCCCTATCAAAAGCCAACGACAATGTTAAAACCAATTCTACTGAAACGGACTACCTTAACCCAGAAAAGCATTCACCAGTTACAAAAAGGCCTGACGGCAACTCCAATGTCACTATAGTTGGAACTGATGATCAGGTTAAAAACACCGACGATACTAGGCGGGGCTGGTGGCAAAAGCTAGCAGACTAAGTAAACTAAACTCTAGATTAACCATTTTTGTAATCTAGCGGCAGCTTGTTTTATATCTTGAGTAGCCCCTGCGAAACAAAGACGTACATACGACTTCCCATTGATTCCATCAAAATCAATGCCAGGCGTCATAGCGACCCCTATTTCGGAAAGCATCCTTTTACAAAATTCGCTGCTATCATTAGTCAGATGGGAGACATTCGCGTAAATGTAAAATGCACCGTCAACGGGCGCAAATCGTTCCAATCCCGCATTGGGAAGTTCCTCTAAAAGAATATCTCT
>JAKUTG010000392.1:0-1677 GCA_022447905.1 Pseudomonadales bacterium
AAAGTCAACGCAGCCTGGTGACGAGCATATAATGACAATTTGGCAATGTCCGTTGTAAAATTGCCGCCTCATCTATTTTGAACTGATAAGGTGTTAGGGTCTATGCTATGAGCACAGAAAGCGCCATTGAAGATACTATTAAAGAGCAAATTGCGAACAACACTATTCTGTTGTACATGAAAGGGAATCCGGAACAACCGATGTGCGGATTTTCGGCGCAAGTCATCCAGACATTAATGGCGTGCGGAAAGCGCTTTGCCTATGTAGATATTCTTAGTAATCCGGAAATTCGTACGACGCTTCCCAAGGTCTCAAACTGGCCGACTTTTCCCCAGCTATACATCGATGGAGAGCTAATCGGCGGGTGCGATATCATAACTGAGATGTATGAGAAAGGTGAGTTACAGTCGTTGGTGGATGGAGCCAGCACTGACAGTGAGAAAGACAGCGAATAAAAAGGCGATGATACTGAAGTGTGGGGACGCTTCTAGGGTGTTGGCCACCCTCCCAGTTCTCTCCATCGATTAACTATCCGGCAAAACAACTCCGCCGTCTTTTCTGCATCATAGCGTGCGGAGTGGGCTTCTCTGTCATTGAATTCTATACCGGCGGTTTCACAGGCTCTCGATAACACTGTCTGTCCGTAAGCCAGCCCGCTGAGGCTCGCTGTATCGAAGGAGGAGAAAGGGTGAAATGGATTGCGCTTTAAATTGTGGCGTTCACTGGCTGCGTTTACAAAGCCATGGTCGAAGTGGGCGTTGTGGCCAACCAAAATCGCACGTTTGCAGCCGCTTGCTTTCACGGCTTCACGAACTAGCTTGAACATGGTTTGAAAAACTTCTTTCTCGGATTTTGCAATGCGTAGTGGATGATAGGGATCGATGCCAGTGAATTTCAGGGCAGCCTCCTCTATGTTTGTGCCTTCAAATGGGATTACTCGATGAAAATAAGTCTGGTCTGCAGATAGAAAACCTTTCTCGTCCATCGCGAGCATTACAGCTGCCACTTCCAAGATAGCATCGGTCTTGCTGTTAAAGCCTCCGGTTTCCACGTCTACTACTATGGGCAGATAAGTTCGGAACCGGCTGGCTAGTAGTGTATCGGCCCCTGTTTGGTCGCTGATAACGCTCATGGGTTTTTAACCGCAAACATGCTTAGGTGGTTTCTTCCAGTTGCCAGTTAATGGTGGCGCCGGCTCTTTTAGGGACTACCGCGTCTTCCGCAAAAAGGAAATTTTCGGGCATCTGCCAGGGGTTGCGGTGAAGCTTAATAGATGCTTTGTTACGGGGTAATGCGTAAAAATCTGGGCCGTGGAAGCACGCAAACGACTCCAGTTTATCTAGCGCTCCTTGGTTGTCGAACACTTCTGCGTAGAGCTCAATAGCAGCCGGCGCAGAGTAAATACCAGCGCAGCCGCACTGAGTCTCCTTGTCGGATCTGAGGTGTGGAGCTGAATCGGTTCCCAGAAAAAATTTTGGACTACCACTAGTAGCTGCCTCAATAAGAGCTTGTTGATTAATGCTATTTTTTAGAATGGGCAGGCAATAAAAATGAGGCCTGACCCCTCCAGAAAGAAAATCATTCCTGTTAAATAGGAGATGATGGGCGGAATTAGTGGCTGCCAGGTTTTCGGGTTGATGGAGTACAAATGAGCCAGCTTGACTGGTGCTATTATGT
>JAKUTG010000393.1:0-1675 GCA_022447905.1 Pseudomonadales bacterium
TTTCCAACGTCTTGAAGGTGGTTCCAATAAACTTCCAAACCTTCAGCTAGAGTCAGATCGCAGTCTTGATGTTGGTAGGCGAGCATGGGTAGTTACCATTTAGCTTGAGCTTCTTGGATTCGCGCCACCAGAAGCGGTTACTTATTTTTTCTTTCTTTTTCTAAAATTACCCCTTAAGTATGGGGTTGGCAACTGTAATTATTAAGGCAGGGGGAAAGCTCCCCCGGACCCTTATTTATAGGGTCACCCATTAATGAATTTGAGGGGGGGGGTAGATCCAGTGTTTGTGTGAATTGGTATAGTGTTCAGTGAAAATCAACACACCACGCCTAATTGGATCCGGCCAATACGATCGGCGAGTCGCCGTTGTCGTTATAATCCTCTAGCTCGATCCACCCATACGACTTAACAGATTTTTCAATAATATCTCGAATCGATCCGAACCCATCCGGAACAATGAGTTCGTTAGATTGCGCATTAACAATTGTCGGTATCACGGAAGGCCACATCGGCGTTTCCTCGGGCCCTTCCTCGAAGCGCGGTCCCTTGAATCCTTCGCAAACAGCGTTCTTGCGGTTACTCGGGACATCCTTCTCAAATATTTGAGCAGTTACTTCACAAACTTCGACGTCTCTCACTTTACAATAGTCAACATCAACACACACAATCTTGGGGCCTAAAATAGATAAATTCTCGACGAATAGAGAAGCATAGCAGCATGTCGCCACGCCTCGGAGACACGCAGAGTTCGGGGTAATCTTTACCCATCGCAAATTCTCTTCTCCCTTAACAACCTTCAGGCTATTTTCCAGATAACTCTTATCGATTCCCTGAAACGCTGGATAAAAAGTACGGCGATTTTTCCAGGCGGCCCAATGAAGAATGGCATTACAATCGTTGCAGCAACAGATCAGCCTGAATAGAGGCTTCGTGGTTGCAAAATGGACCTCAAGTTCGCCGCAGTTGCACGTAATTATCGTCATCGAACCTCTCTTTTTGCTGGATTCCAGTAAATCGTCTAGCTCCAACAAGCCATATTTAGAGCAATTGAAAGACTAGTCCTGGTAAGATCTGCCGCAACTGGTTGGAGATATACTCCAAAACCATGGTTGAGTGATATCAGTAGGCTAGCTAGCTGACACATTAATCATCAATCCTAAAACTAATTGATTCCTTTTCTTTCCATTTTGGATCTTTTTCGTTCATTTCATTTACAAGCTTTCCTATCTCTTCTTGGCCGATAATATTTTTCTCGAACCACTCCACAAACTTTTTCTCTCTTGTCGTTTTCCAAAAATCCCACGCGCGCAATCCTAATGGTGATCTAAAAATACCTGTTCTAAGCACATGCACTCTAAAATCAAGGTGTTTTGTTTCGACTAACCCTTGATCAACTTTATCGTATATATCGAATAAATCGATCATCAGCATGACCGAGAAATTAAGGACCCTTTGAGTTTCTGACTTACTAAGATCCTCTGCCGCCCAGTCTTTAACAAGAAATTCAGAAAACTCACTATCTTTTGCTGACTGAAAATATCTCTCGTAAGTTCGCTGAGTTATTTCATGACCAAAACGTGCTTTTGTAATCAAATTAGTTTGTCGAATTTGAGCAGACAAATAAATGAGAGTCAAAACTGTTGCCAATGCCGCAATCAATTCACCTAAAGAGCCC
>JAKUTG010000394.1:0-1675 GCA_022447905.1 Pseudomonadales bacterium
ATATCCATACATGGTCTATTCAAATCATTGCAACTAGATAGTTCCTGAGTATCATCTACTTTGTGTTGGTGTTATTTGTTCTTTCAAACAATTGAGCCCGACATACACGCACGTGCTTCGAAGTTAGTGGTGGGCACCTAGTTACTCATTGAAGGAGACAACACATGTTAAGAAAAATATTAATCAACCTGAGCCTGTTCTCTGCGTTACTGCTTTGCAGCTTTGGCGCGCAGGCGCAGGGCATGGTTCGCGAGTTCTTCGCTTGTAATTTCACTAATGATGCCAACATGGATGATTTGATGGAAGCCCGAGATTACAGTTTAGAGCATTTGGAGATGGGTGGTATTGATCCTGTCACTACATTTCTGTGGACGCCATTGAAGACAAATAACGAAGTCGATTTTCTTTGGTTTAACCAACACGAAAGTCTTAATGCGTTTGGTGCCGGACAAGATGATTACTTGACGAATGTCCATGGCCAGATGGTGCAGAATCGCTTCGACGGTATCGTGGAATGTGTGTCGGGCATTGTAACTCACCAACCGCTTTACACTGGTGGCGAGTTCAATCCTGCAGGTCAGTCGGCAATAGTCAATTCGTCAGCTTGCCAGCTGAAAGAGGGTAAGAGTATGGCTCAGGTTACCGACGTGATTGGTAGTTTTACTGACATGATTGATGATCTGGGCAGTCATGATAAATCCAATGGATTTATGCAAACCCCCTTAATTAGCAGTAGCGGGATGGACGTGTACTTTTTCACGGTGTTCGGCAATCTCGCTGACTGGTCCGCGGCCGAGAGCGCAATGGGCGCAGCTCCTCAAGCTCAGGCCATAGGCGCGGCCTTCAACGATCTGGTTAGCTGCAATACTTCATTGTGGCAGGCACAAGTTATCGTTCAGGCTCCCTAGTTGCACAAAAGCGGAGGAGCCACTGACTCCTCCGCTGGATCATTAGACTATGCAGCAATTTTATCAGCCGCTGGCAGACCTGGTTCTGAGCTTTCATGCGCTAATCGTTGCGTTCATAACTCTTGGTCTGATATTGATTTTGATCGGCGGCTTTCGACAATGGAGATGGATAGCCAATCCCTGGTTTAGAGTCGCGCACTTACTAGGTATAACTATTGTGGTACTGCAGTCCTGGCTCGGAGTTCTGTGTCCACTGACCATCCTCGAGGCGTGGCTGCGACAACAAGCAGGGAGTGAAACCTACCAGGAAAGTTTCATCCAGTATTGGCTGCAGGAAATTCTTTTTTATCAGGCACCGCTGTGGGTTTTTGCGGTGGCGTATACAACTTTCGCCCTATTGGTGCTGATGGCATGGCTGAAGTTTCCACCATCCTTTTTCTCCAGAGATGATCGATCGTCCACTTCCTCATCAAAATAAATAGCTCTATATCCACTCGGTTGGATTGACCTGATAGAATTTCACCAGCTCGCGATATAATTCGCCGTGATTGTGATGCATCTGTTGCGGGCCCCCGCTGTCAAGCCACCTTGTTTTCTATATCCACTACTTACCAGACCCCACCCCCAGGGGCGGAATCGATTTTCCCCTACTTTACTGTCCTAAAATATCAAATCTTCAACGAAGGATTAACTTTTCTCGAACTCGTCCAATCGCTCAAGATACCGGGCCAAATTGCTATGAAGGTGATGAATCGCCGATTCAAATC
>JAKUTG010000395.1:0-1603 GCA_022447905.1 Pseudomonadales bacterium
CCGCTGAACTTGTAAGTAGTTTCTCCCTGGTTAATCAGGAGCCTTCAAATATGGCTGATGACTTCACTGATCCAGGGCAGGTCATCAATGCCTTTAGATGGAAGCCTGCTTCTGGTCTAGAGGGAACTAACGCTCTAAGGCAGGGGTTTCTAACTGCGAAAGGAATTCATGAAAATTTAGGGGCCCGTGTGGAGACGTCCGAAATTAACAGTAGTGTAGATGTCGGGCAGATGCAGTACCTCATGATCTATGATAGTTATTCACACATGGCGGAAGTTAACGCTGCCATGGCCACGGCCCCGGAATGGCTGGCGTTTCAACCTTCTATAGCTGCAGATCCCGGACAAGCGGCGACTTTGGTATGGGCGATTGTCGCCCGCACAATAGCGAACTGGGATTAGTCCGCGTATAACCTAAAACGCCGAGTAACAAACGTGCTTGCTTGGCGTTTTTCTTTATCGCTTAAAAGACTGTATTAGCCTTTTAAATGCTGTGGTGTTGACGAGCTGTGCCAACACCCTACCCCTGGCTTTCTATATTCGCTACCGAGCAGACCCCAACTATTGTTTTTACTCTGACCTCAATTATTAATATAGTTGCTCGTGTTTAATGAATCCAACAAATTAGGCGTAGTCTGATTGCCGTTTCCCTGCTACATTTCTCGCATGCTAATCGACATACACACACATATCTATACCCGCCGATGGTTGGAGATTCTGCAAGAACAGGGTGGCGACTATCACCTGCGACTGCGACCAGATGGACAAAAAGAAATTTTCCGTGGCGACACACCGGTCTCCATTCCGCAAGCAGGCCATTTTGACTATGACTTGCGCATTAAGGTCATGGACGAAGCTGGCATAGACATCTCCATCGTTTCCCTCACTGCACCAAGTGTGTTTTGGGGTACCGAAGAAGTCAGTTGCAGGGCGGCGCAGGAAGCTAATGACTCCACGGCGGAAGCACAAGCAAAATACCCCGATCGTATTCGTTGGTTTACTTCCCTGCCTTGGCAATATCCCGATAAAGCGATAGAAGAGTTGGAACGGACTTGCGCAAACGGGGCTGTTGGCGTGATGGTGCTGGCTAACATTGACGGGCGCAGTCTCAATGATGAGTTTTTTGCCCCGATCTGGCAGGCCATCGACGACAAAGCTTTGCCGGTGTTATTGCATCCTACCGACCCTCCTGGTGCAAAAGTGTTAGACATGGGTGAGTTCGATTTGAGCTGGTCAGTGGGTTTTATGTTTGATACCACCCTGGCCATAACTCGCATGATGTTTCATGGATTCTTTGACAAGTATCCCAACCTAAAGATGATTGCCTCTCATGGTGGTGCTGCACTTCCTTATTTAGTTGGTCGCTTCGAAAAAGGTGATGAAGTGGAAATTCCTGAGCGTCGTTTAATGCAGAAAAAACCAACGGATTATCTACAGCACATATATTACGACTGCATTACCTACGACCCTCGCGCATTGGAATATCTGATTTCCATAGTGGGCCAGGATCAGGTGATGTTCGGCACCGATTGGCCACATCCGGTATTCGATACCGATGGAGCTAAGCGCAATACCGAGCCGCTACCCAAGGATCAGCGTGAGGC
>JAKUTG010000396.1:0-1579 GCA_022447905.1 Pseudomonadales bacterium
AATTAGTTTTGCTTGGGGCATGGTGTTTCCTCCTGGTTACACCAGGTTATTAGTCGTTACAATTATAGGGGAAACCCGTTGAGTCAATTAATCACAAGGTATTATCAATTCGGAATTAAGTTATGCTGGCCGTCGTAGTCAACGAAATCAACAAGCTCAGTTCGATTGAAGTTCGTGAGATCGATCCTCCCCAGCCAGAATCGAATCAGGTGCTAATTGAGTCTGTGGCTGCAGCGCTAAATTTTCCCGATCTGCTGCAGATTCGGGGCAAATATCAGATTGTTCCAGCGACGCCGTTTGTTCCAGGAAAAGAAGCTGCAGGTGTGGTCATCGCGGTTGGAACAGATGTCGAACATATTCAACCGGGTAATCGGGTACTGGTAGAGGTTGATTATGGCGCTTTTGCGGAGCAGGTTACCGCCGACGTGCAGCGTACGTTTGTGTTACCTGATGAGATCGAGATGCCTACCGCAGCTGCGATGGGGTTGGTGTATCAGACAGCGTATATTGCTCTGACCGAGCGCGCATCTTTACGTGCCGGCGAGACAGTCCTGGTTACAGGAGCCTCCGGCGGCATTGGTCTGGCCACTGTACAGTTAGCTAAAGCCTTCGGCGCGACAGTACTTGCAGCCACCTCAGATCCAACAAAATTCGATGCCGTACGTTATGCTGGTGCTGATCATGTTATTGACCTTAGTATGACACCACTTAGTGACAAGCTCCGTGATCAGGTTTACGCGGTCACCGGCGGTAAAGGCGTTAATGTCGTCCTGGATGTGGTTGGCGGTCAAGCCTTCGACGCGTCGTTGCGTTCGCTAGCGTTCGGTGGTCGCATTGTTGTTCTTGGATTTACATCAGCTGAAATTCCGAACATTAAATCCAATTACCTTTTGCTGAAAAATCTTGCCGCTGTGGGTATGACGATCAATGGGTACTTCACGCAACGACCGGAAATTGTGAATACCGCCCAAATGGCGATTTTTGATCTCTGGCGCCAGGGTAAGGTCAGACCACACATTCATGCCGAACTATCCTTACATGAATTTGCTAAGGCATTTGAAATGCTGGAAAACCGGGAAGTTGTCGGCAAGGTGGTTCTATCGCTGGGTTGACCCATTTGGTTCTATGTCAATAGGGAGGAGTAAATGTCAAATACGAATGCACCCACAATCTATACAGCAGCTGAAGCAAGGGGCGATTATCGCGAGATGTTATTGCGCCTAATGACTCGGCAACTGTATGCAGAGACAGCAACTGCAGAAGTATTTGGCCGATCAATCGGTGTCGCGCCTACCTGGCGCGAAAAACATCTCGCGGCTGAGTTTGCGCTTGAAGAGGCACAACATAGCCAGATGCTGTGCAATCTTTTGACTGATCTCGGTGAGGACCCTGAGAATCTAATCGCGAATCGACCGCCGGCAGCCAGTTTCTGGAGTGTAGACCTAGATAATTGGTTACACATTGCTGTCTTTAATTTTACCGTTGACCGGGCGGGTAGCCAACAGATCATGGAATATCGTGAGTCGAGCTACCTGCCGTGGGCAGAGAAAATGGTGGTGGTGCTGGAAGATGAAGAGGA
>JAKUTG010000397.1:0-1518 GCA_022447905.1 Pseudomonadales bacterium
CAATTTATACTAACCTACAATTGCAGAAGATATTTCTCTCTAACACCGATCAGATTATTCAAATTATTACTCCATAACAACATTACCCACTAACCTTGTTCAGATTTTGAAACTGCTAGATTCACAGGCAGTTAATCTTACGAACTATCGGAACACGCCAAAATATGAGAATTTTCTACAGTGTTCTCAATTTCGCACTCCCAAATGAAAACCCGTTGGTTCACTGGGAAATGTTAAGCATGACAAGAATCATGAAACGCGTCTGTTGGTTGGCATGATCACCCTCCGCTATGGGGGATTGCCCCATGGCACGCACGAGGCACATATACGATTCCAATAGGTAAATCGAGTACCTTCTTTTAAGAATCTTCCGCTAAATGCAAATATCTATCACACCACAACACACGACATTTTAAAGTCGTAGGTGCTATGCGGCGGCCTTTGTCTTAGTGACACGCAACATCTCATCGACTGCCGTGAATTTTACGCGAGGACGATAGTTGCTCCCAGAAGCAATTTCGGCAGCATCAATCTTCCGCCAATCAGTCGCGTCAACTGGACTCACACTTCGCGCTGATAACACATCATCAAGGCCAGAAGAGCCAGGCTTTGACGCTGTTGGAGCATCCCTTGAAATCAGAGCCACAACCTCTCGAGCATCCACACGGTTTGTGCCAATCACACCCGTGGGACCACGACGCGCCCAACCAACTACGTAGACCCCAGGCTCAACTCTCCCATCTTGATTCCTAACTACACCTCCACTCCCTAATGACGGCAAACCTTCTATTGACGCCAACTTGTATCCAATCGTCGGAACCAACACGTCGGCGTCTATCATAAACGTTTCGTTTGTGGCGACCGCCCTACCCTCAACAACTGTGTTGCGGACCATCTTCACAGCCGTTATTTGATCCTGACCAATGATTTCAATCGGCGAGGCGGAAAACATCAAATGAATTCGCACCGGCCTGTTATCCGCTTAGTTCCCAGCAAATGTTCTCAATACGCGCAGATTGCGTTCTTTTTTCTTTCTTACCGATTCCTCAGCACTTGAGGCATCCACCGGTAGATAGGCACTATCCACCAAGGTCTGGGCTTCCACCAAATCGCCGAGCTCTGACAATTCCGGAAAACTAAAACTTGCTTCAATTGGCCCCCTTCTGCCAACAACGTAGATATCATTCAATGGTGCACGAACTATCGCATCCGCTGCTGCTGGCACGATATCAGTGGTTGCGAGCTCAGATTCGGTTTTGGCAAGTAAGCGAGCAACATCAAGCGCCACATTCCCATTCCCCACCACGATCGCGGATCTCGCTCTAGACACCAAATCGCCACAGTCCTTGCTTTTGGGCGTAGCGTTGTACCAACCGACAAAATCAGTGGCAGAAATTACTCCTGGTAAGTCAGCACCGGGAATATCCAGAAGTCTGGGCTTTTCCATGCCAAATGCGAGAATCACGACGTCAAAAAGTGACTTAAGTTCCTCATAGCTGATATCTCGGCCCAATTCGA
>JAKUTG010000004.1:0-29019 GCA_022447905.1 Pseudomonadales bacterium
GCTTGACCCACAAAACGATTCGCAAATTCATATTATGGCGAATACCTATAACAATTCCGGGGGTGCTGAGAAGGCTATACAGATTTATCTAGCTGGAATCGAAGTCATGCCAACTAACGCTTTCTTCGATCGCAACCTTGGCAGAATCTTGGAACAACAAGGTCAAGTCGAGAAAGCTCTCGTCGCTTATGAAGCCGCCTTAGAGAAAGAGCCCGAATCCGAATTCTACAAAACGCTGGTAGACGACACGCGGCAGCGTCTTCAGAGGTAGCCACCAATCAAAAATAATCCTGCATTCGTTCTTCCCGGTCAACTTTTTCGAGACTGGCTATCTTGCTCACTTCCTCAAAAAAAAGCACCAGATTGTTGTCCGATTGAGCCAACAAGTTATTAAAGAATGGTATCAGATCATTATAGGAACCCACTGTTGAAAGTTGGGCATTATTGAGAGACTGGGAAAACCAGCTATCGTAACCGTCATAACCGTTCCAGCCTTGTTTCAGCTCTTGGTAGCTTTGTCTTAAGCCTTCCTGCAGCTCGGCTTTTTTCTTACGCATTTCTTGATCAAGTAAGTCCGATTCATAAAGAATATCGAATCTATTACGGTAATCAGTAACTAGCGCGACGAATTGTTGCTGGCGCTGAATGTCCGCCTCTGCAGTACCAATTTTTTCAACCTGATTCCCATGCTTGAGCCACCGCCGGATGCCTTCGTGCTCCACGGAAGTGGCGAAACTTTCATTAAACTTGGTGTCTCCTGATACATAAACTATTTGGTGCGCAAGCTCATGAAAAATTAGTCCCGCCAATTGATAGTCAGCTCGTGATAGCACCGTGCTTAGCAGCGAGTCTTCGAACCAGCCCAGGGTTGAATAAGCATCTATTCCACCGGTGTAAACATCGAGCCCATCCAACTCCAATTCCTTAGCGTATCGGGCAGCACCAGACTCCGTAAAATAACCGCGGTAGGAAGCACATCCAGCTATGGGATAGCACCAATTTACGGGGTCTACTGAAAATTCTGGCGCAGCAAAGACATTCCAAATCGCGTGTTCCCTTTCTATATAGACATAAGTGGAGTAATTGCTTTCCACTGGCAGGCCTAATTCTTCCAATGCGTACTGACGAATGAGCAATACCTCATTGAATTTATCTCTTAACTCCGTCGGAAGATCACGGCTCGCCAAGAGCCTTTCAATGTTCTCCCGACCAAACACAATAGCCAGCTGGCCGCGAGCAGCTTGAGAATAGTAGCGGACGGTTTCGCAGGAAATCAACAAGACTGAAAGCAGCACGAGCACCGTCAGTTTCATCCGGTTAGCGCGATTAGAGCGGGAATGCAGACTAGTCGCTGGCATCTTCAGAACTCCCCTGTATTGTAACTACCAGCTTGCGGGAACCAGCATGTTCGCGATGCTCGCCTAGGTAGAGACCTTGCCAGTTACCAAGCAACAAGCGCCCTTCCCTGATTGGCAAATTCAATTCACATCCCAGTAAACCTGACTTGATGTGAGCCGGCATGTCATCAAGCCCCTCATAAGTGTGTTCATAGTAAGGAGCACCCTCTGGCGCCAACTCATTGAAATGGGACTCCATATCACGCCTTACCGAGCCGTCAGCATTTTCATTGATACTAAGCGATGCCGAGGTGTGCTGAAGAAAGAAATGTACCAACCCAATTTTAACAGATGTAATCTCGGGAATTTTTCGCATTACCTCGTCAGTAATCAGATGAAACCCCCGGCTACGTGGAATGAGTTGAATCTGCTTTTGCAACCACATGACTAATAATGCTTACCGCTGGATCAGCTCTATCTCGAAGAGATTTGCCCAGTGTTTACCGGTTACAAAAAGGCGTTTTTGTTCTCCATCCCAAGCGATGCCATTTAGCACGGCTTCGCTACTCCCTAGCTTTGTTTGTTCAGACAGCCCAGTCAGATCAACGATAGATTTAACAATACCTGAAGCCGGATCGATTCGTACTATAAAATTGGTTTGCCACACGTTCGCCCATATTTCCCCATCTATATATTCCAGCTCATTGAGATTAGGTAACGGGTTACCATTGAATGTTACGTTGATTTTTCGGCCAGGGAAAAACGTCTCAGCCTCGAGAAACTGAAGTGATGGAGTACCATTGCTGAGAATAAGCTCATTGCCATCGTAAGTCAGTCCCCAACCTTCAGTAGGATTGTAATGGGAACCAGTCTGCTCAAACGTGTCCTTGTCATATACGAACACCATGTGCGATTGCCAAGTAAGCTGATACAGCTTGTCATCTACTATTTCTATACCTTCACCGAAGTAGCGACGATTCAGGCGCTTCGACATCAACACCTCTCCGTCTTCAAGATTTATCTTGCGCAATGTGGACAAGCCGTTTTTCCCAGTCCCTTCAAACAGAAAACCCTCGTGATAAAGTAATCCCTGGGTAAACGAGTTGATATCATGTGGATAAGTATTCACCAGCTTATACGTGAACTCCTGCACGGGCTCCTGACAAAAACCGGGGGCAGTAAACAGAAAAACACAAACAATAATTTTGGTACGCATGATAGAACTATCCTGAGTTCCCAACACCTTCATCTCTAAAAATCTACTTACTTGAACAGCGCTGTTATAGAATGACCATCAACTTCGATAGAGTCCAACCATCTGATCCCAAAATAGAGACGGAGTAACGCATGGCTGACGATTGCCTGTTTTGCAAAATTATCTCAGGGGATATTCCCTCAAAAAAGGTGTATGAAGATGATGATTTTTACGCCTTTCACGACATCAATCCCGCTGCGCCAACGCATATCTTGATAATACCCAAGAAACACCTAAATGACATTACCGTAGCCAAGGAAGAGGATGCTGAATTGATCGGTAAACTAGTGCTCCGTGCCAATAAGATTGCGGATAAGGCCGATCTTACTGAAAATGGATTTCGATACGTAATCAACACCGGCTTGGACGGTGGCCAGACTGTTTTTCACATACACCTTCACCTGCTCGGCGGCAAATCCATGTCCTGGCCACCGGGTTAAAGTCAGTCCAGCAATTTTTGCAGAGAATCCCGGTTAGCTTCGAATACACCCTGCTCCGTAATAATCCCGGTTACTAATCGTGCCGGAGTAATATCGAATCCATAGTTGCTAATTCTGACATCACATGGAGCGATCCTAACCTGCCTAAAAAGACCGGATTCGTCGATTCCGGTGATACAGCTTACTTCTTCAACAGCGCGCTGTTCTATCGGAATAACATCGCTACCCGCTGAAAAATCTATACTTGAAATCGGCAACGCGGCATAAAATGGAACATCGTTGTCCGATGCAGCGAGTGCCTTTAGATAGGTTCCAATCTTGTTACACACGTCACCATCGAGCGTAGTGCGATCACTGCCCACCAGCACCACATCGATATCCCCCCGCTGCATCAAGTGCCCACCTGCGTTGTCAACGATAAGGGTGTGCGGAACACCGTATTTTCCAAGCTCCCAGCAGGTTAACGCGGCACCCTGGTTACGTGGCCTAGTCTCATCAACCCAGACATGAACAGGAACCCCAGCGGCCGCGGCCTTGTAGACCACCGCTAAGGCAGTACCCCAATCGACAGTAGCCAGGGCCCCGGCATTACAGTGAGTAAGAACATTCAATACCGACCTTGAAGATTGCTTTTCTTTCCAAAGCGCCGTAAGTATTGTAGCTCCATGCTCCCCAATGGACTGACAAATGGCTATGTCTTCCTTTTCAAGCAGTTGGGCTGTTTCCAGAGCCTTCGCAGCGCGCTGTCTGGGGGCGGTTGGGGTAAGCACCTGCTCTGTTCTTTGCAGAGCCCATCGCAGGTTAACCGCTGTTGTCCGAGTAGCCAATAGCTCTTTAATAGCCTGCTCGAGGATAGCCGGGTCTTTTCTTAACGCTAAGTACAAACCATAAGCTGCGGTGACTCCAATAAGCGGAGCTCCCCTGACCTGCATCGTCGTTATAGCATGGCAGGCATCATGAAGAGTTTTCAGAGTAATGATTTCGAATTCATGAGGCAAACGTGTTTGGTCGATGATATTAACCGCGTCTGTTTCCAGGTCGTACCAGATACTCTGGATATTTTGGTCGCCAATTAGCACGCTTTTTACATCCCCCCCTGCTTTTAGATCACTCGTTCGTTTCCCGCGTCAACAGGAATTTGGGCTCCCGTTGTACTGGCAAATGAATTCGCAGCCAACAGCGTGATTACCGTTGCCACGTCACTGGACGTCACTTCCTTTTTCAAAACATTTTTTGACTTGTACTCTTCCACACTCAAGCCATAGTGTTCTGCCCGTTTCGCTAGCACCTCATCTGTCCATATAGCAGTGTCGTACACGGCGTTTGGATGAACAGTGTTAACGCGAATGCCACTTTCTCCTAGCTCTAGTGCCGCCACCCTTGCCAATTGTGTAAGACCCGCTTTGGCTGCAGAATAAGCTGCTGCACCTGGCCCTGGCGCCAATACATTCTTAGAAGCGACTATTACTACTGACGGGTCGAATCCATTTTTAAGATAACGCACGCAGGCACGCAAGACTTTCATGTGAGAACTGAGATTTAACGCCATAGATTGATCCCAATTTTTATCTTGCATGGAGTCAATAAATTGGCTCTCGGCAAATATTCCGGCATTACTCACCAGCATATCGATGCCCCCGAACGCTTTAATTCCCCTTATTAATGCTCCCTCGATGGCGTCGCTATCAGTAATATCACACCGGACAGGTAAAACCGAAGCGCTGAACATTTCCTTTTCAAAGCCTGCTGCTATGTCCAATGCGATAACGGTAGCGCCCTTTGCAACGAATTCTGCAACGCAAGCTTTTCCAATACCGGATGCCGCACCTGTGATCAGTGCAATTTTTCCGTCGAATTCCGTTTTTGTTGCATTGGATTTGAGTTTCGCCTGTTCGAGTTCCCAGTACTCTACATCAAACAGGTCCTTCCGCGGCAAGGTCTCCCAGCCACCCAGTGCCTCACCCAGTTGCATAGCTTTTAAGGTGTGCTGGGTGATATTCCTCACTATATTTAACCGCTTGGCATTGCCTGCTAAATAAACCATCCCGCGATTTACCCACACAGCGTAACGGGGCACAGGATCTAAGCAAGTATTTTCAGGCCCGGCATGCTCTTCATAATAATCGAAATAAGCTTGTTTGAACTCTCGCAGCCCCGCCAAAGGGAAGTCGTTAAGCACTGCGCCAAAAGCTTTGGTGTGAATTGTATGGTCCGGTGTAAGCGGGCCCCGTTTGACTAGTTCTGCGCAACCCGGAAGGCTGGCGAATCCTGCTGCCTTAGCCGAGCAATCGGCGCTAACTAGCAAAGGCCCATCAAAGAGATTCCCCGCTGCCTTTCGAAGAGCACTAAGCTGTAGTGCATCCTCTTCATTTACCTCGTAATTACTGAAAGTAATCGCTTTTTCGCCGGCATTCTCACGGAGAGAATCTTCCGCCCTGGTAACCAGCTCGATCATGTTATCGTAACTGATTCGGGCGTCATCATTAAAAGTAAAAATGCCATGATGCATTAGCAAAATAGCCTTGAAAGATGACCAGTCTAGCCCTCGCGTTGCCTCTGCCACCTGCCTGGCGAGGACAAACCCCGGCATGATATAAGGCAGAATCAGGACCTCGCTACCATAAATGTTTTTAAGCAGCTTTTCTCCGTCCCGGGTATTGCTGATTGTTACGACAGCGTCGGCATGACTGTGGTCAACATATTTGTACGGTATCAAAGCATGAAGAATTGCTTCGACAGATGGCGTTGGAGCTCCTGGATCAAGCAGGGCTAGCCTCAACTGACGCATCATCTCGCTGTCACTAAGCGTTTCCAGCTCCCCAAGTTGCTTAAGATAATCGAGTTTTACAGCCGGAAATCCCGCCGCTTCTATCGTGCGTAAATCCCAGCCCGAACCTTTTACGAAGAGCACTGCTTCTTGCTCTCCAAAAACGTTTACCATACTGCCCTTCACGGAGGTATTGCCGCCCCCATGTAGCACAAGATCTACTTCCTCTCCCAAGAGATTGGAGCTATATACGCGTAATCCGAGCTCAGATTCTGTGGCTAGCTTTTTTGCCTTGACGTTATCCCACCTGTTTCGCATGAAGCATCATCTCTCCCAGGATGTCATTCGCAGTTTTTGTAATTGAAATACAAACTCCTTTGACGGGAACAAAAAAAACGCACCATCTTTCGATGATGCGCTTTTGTGTGTGTTTCAGCAGTTTCGACTAGTTAGGTTCGACAATTGAAATATTTTCCATGCCAGCTTGGCGCGCCGAATCCATAATCATTACCATGGTGGCTACATCTGAATCATAATTCGGCTGGATAATGACTGACGCTGCCGGGTTTTCAGCTTTAAGCTGATCGATATTGGCTCGGACCTGGGTTGGAATTACAGGACGGGGATTACCGTTCAGGATAATTTCATTATTCGGGCCGATCTCAAAAAGAATATTTTTTAGTTCGTCGTCTTCAGGCGGTGTTTCATTTTCATTGTTATCGCTACTAGCGGCACTAATCGCGGTCTCTGAAAGAAACGTAGCCGTAACAACAAAGAAAATTAACAAGATAAACACTACGTCAAGCATAGGAGTCAAATCGATCTTAGCGTCATCTGCTGATTTGCGGCCAGCTATTTTTTTCATTGTTGCACCTTCTAAACCTTATTTAACCGGCTCGATTATGTTTAATACCGAGCTATTTGTTACTCGAACAATGAGCACATACTGAATCGAAGAAAGAGTATATCAGCCAGAGGTGCAGAAGCAACTACCTGGATAAAACATTGATATTAATATAATAAATAACAGATAACGCAGCTTAAACCGCATCAATTACAGCAGTTGAACAAGAGGATTAGTTTTAAGAGCTGCCGCTATTTTTGTGAGGCAATTGCCTACTTTGTTAATGAAGCAATTGTATGCCTGATTAATTCTTTAAGCTGATTACTGTTCTTACCATCACGGGAATTAACGCGAATACCATGCAGAGCATTAATGAGCACATCCGCAGCAAACTCAACAGTTACACCCTTTGTTAACTTGCCTTTCTTCTGGGCTTCTTTCAATCGAACCACCAGGGCTTTGCGAATTTTCGCTAAGGAAGCACGCACTACTTTCTTAATATCTTTGTCGTAGTTGATACTCTCACATAATGAGTTAACCAATAAACACCCCATACTGCGGCGCTTGTTTGATATGTTAACCACTGCCTCGTCGAAATAGGCGGCGATTCCATCCCACGCGTTCAGCTTTTCGTTAAGAAGTGAGCTAGCGATTTGCTTTTCTACGATTTTGTTGTATTGATCTACACACGATTTGAAAAAAGTGTCTTTATCACCAAAAGAATTATAAAGAGTACCCCTATTAATACCTGTGCAGTCTAAAAGTTTTTGGACGGAACTCGCCTCGTACCCTTCTCGCCAGAACTGCTCCATGGCGTTAGTTAAAACCTGGTTTTCATCGAACTCGACTGGTCGTGCCATAATTCTCACTCAGTACCAATTAATGCATTAAATCCAGAATTCTTCCCAAAAAAAACACTGACAGACAGTGAATTTTTTACTCTCATGTTTGAGCGCGCGCCATTGTATTACAGTCGATATGGATTTACATCCATTGAATTCAAAAAATACTCTTAATTGAATGGAAATTCCATTAACACGACATGGGAAACTGCCTATTGGTCAAAAAATGACCAGCAAGATAATAGCCAGGCTCAGTAGTTACTTATAACCGTTACAACCAAGCCAATTATTCCACCAAAAGCGCAACCCCATACCACCAGCCAGCCAAGGTGCTTGCGAATCATCGCCTGTATTATTTCCTTGACCGCCTGGGGAGTCATTTCCTTTAGTCGTTGATCAATCAGATCTTCCAGTTTAGCTCGAATCGCCTCATCATTGAGAACGGACTTGAACGCGCTCTGTATCTGATCTTCGAATTTTGAATTCGCAAACTGCTCCTTGAAATATTCCTGCATTTTTTCAACGAATGGGGATTTCAGCGAATTAAGAGCATCCCGTCCCCCTAACATACCCAGCAAGCTACTGAAGGGGGAATTCATTATTACATCCATAAGAGATTCAAAGGCTACTTCCAGATCAATATCATCAATCGCCCTTCTCAACGCGTTGCCCAGCTTCTCCGATGTTTCCCCGGCTCCGTTAAAAAAAGCTTCCAGGTCGGCATTACGGAAGAACTGATCTATGATCAGCGTTCGGATTCCAATCTTGAATTCTTTAAAGTGTATTGGGATTACACCGGACCCGTAGAGAAAAGGTACCCGTTCAAACAGCATGTGAACGGCTAACCAGTTGGTTATACCCCCGGACAGAGCAAACAGGCCAGTATTCAGTATGTAGACCTTGTATGGCTCGGTCATGGAAATTCCGAGCACTATTAGACCAGCAGAGATAAAATTGCTGACTAGGCTCTTATTGATTAGATCACTCCATGGGCAATACTAAAGACGGTGCATCATAAAGGAACAATCTGGAAGAGAGCAAGCTAGCTACAATTTCTGCTGTTCACGCACAGGCATGCGGGCTCTAATGTCGTTAAGATAGTCGATGTCTATAGCAGCTAACGCTATTCCCTCGCCTTTCTCTAGACAATCCAACACGTTACCCCATGGATCTATGATCATTGAATGACCCCAAGTTTCCCGCTTCTCGTTATGCCTGCCACCCTGGGCAGCAGCGACAACATAACACTGGTTTTCGATTGCCCTTGCCCGCAAAAGGCTCTCCCAATGGGCTTCTCCAGTTACCGCGGTGAAAGCGGCCGGTACCGTGACTATCTCCACACCCAACTTAAAGAATTCTCGGTAGAGTTCCGGGAAACGCATGTCATAGCAGATACTAAGGCCCAAATAGCCAAGCGGCGTTTGCAGAGTGACAATATCAGAACCAGCCTCGTAACTGTGCGACTCTGAATATTCTGTCTGAGCATCATTTAATATGACGTCGAACAGATGGATCTTGTCGTAGCGAGCAATCTGATTCCCATGGCTGTCAAATACCAGACAGGCGGCACGAACTTTCTCATCTTCGATGATGCTGTCACCGCTTTCCCGTTTTCCGGGCCGCGAAATCAACGGGATGGTTCCACCGACTACGATCAGCTTGTTGCCTCGAGCTTGATCCGCAAGGAATTCCTTCAACTTCCCTGTTCCTTCCATTTCACCGTATTGCCTCATGGGCCCGCCTTCCAATACAGCAAAGACTTCCGGCAACACTACCAGATCCGCACCCCGTTCAGCTGCAAGAGCAATTAACCTATCTGCCGTAGCAAGGTTTTCGTCAACATCGTCAGTACTTACCATTTGAATGGCGGCGACCTTATTTAGCATCTGCTTATCCAATCCGGTACTTATTAGCTTACTAGATCCCTAAAATGGCGTGTTTACTTTGTTCCTTTGAGCGGCGTTACGGCATTAATTAAAAAGTGGCTATTGGATTCATTGGTGACCCTACCCCGCCTTCTACTGGGATGGGCGAAGCGCTCAACATAAATTCCCAGCGTCCTTGCCTAACCGCTTCCTCAGCAAGCGCCTCTAAGTCTAAGTTATCGAACAACCTCACTCCCATAGCTACAATAGCTAGCTGGTGTATAGGCAGAAAAACACCTTGAACACCTGATGGTATGGCATCGTTGGCGTAATCTCCTCCCACGATAGCCACATCTCTCTCTCTAAGCCAAGGCGCAACAGACGCATGCAGTCCTGCTGATCCCGGGCCGGCACTCCCTGGCGTAGCCCAACGTCCAGTCCGAACGAAAATCACGTCACCAGGACTGACACGGACACCGGTTTGTTCCTCCCAGGCTTCTAGATCTTCTATATAGACAGCGGTACCTGGAGGTAAGTAATCCACTCCCTTCAGGCGCGGTATGTCCATAAGGATGCCGCGTGTCAGGATGCCTTGCTTCACATTTGCAATACCCAGCTTCTGGCATCCATCCTCATTAACATCATTTTTACTGAAACCGTTGTACATTTCTCCCTGCCACAATACATGACATAACGCGTCGAGGTGGCTATGAATGCCCCCATGGTATGAAAAGGAGACTCGCTCCATGACATATTCACCCGGAGTATTGAGCATAGAAATTTCTTGATCAAATGGCGGCGGTAATCCCAAGTCAGGATTAACCGAATAGTTGTGTGCAAGCGAGACCGAAACTCCGGTCTTCACTAGCTTGGCAGCCTCGACACGTTTCGCAGGTGTAATCAGATTCAACGCTCCTAACTGATCACCTCTCCCCCAGCGGCCCCAATTGGACAGCTCAGTCATCCAATTCTCAACTGTAGCCGCAGTTACGTTACGATCTGATTGAGCGGTTACAAAAGGCATGAAAGCCACAGCCAATAGAATTGTAGTAGACCAACGACAAATTCGATCTCGAATCTCTTTGCAATCCATTCCTTTGCTCCCCTGAATTCTCGATAAAGAATCAGAATAATCGTTGCAAAACCAGAAGTCTAACTATCACTTTAAGTGTGATTCAGTTTTTCTTAAAAGAAGTAGCCACTTAATATTCTGCAGGGAAACAAAAAATATAAACCATGATAAACTGCAATTGATTGTCCTTAGGAATCGAACATGAAACCGAAACCTCTTACTGCAATAACATTGGTTTTATCGAACCTCCTCGCAGTATCCCCTGCAGCTCCCCAGAATGATTCCGGCCCCTTCAACATGGGCCCCGTAATCAATACAACCGCTCGAGATGCCGAACCTACTTTCACTCCTAGCGGGCAAACCATGTATTTCAATTGCTTCGATCGGCACGCTAACGTCGGTGGCGATATATGTGTTACTCATCGTACAGGTGATTCATGGACAGACCCGAAAATTGTCGAGACTGTGAGTACCGATGAATACCTAGAGGTCGAGCCTCTGCTCTCGCCTGATGGTCAGGAGTTGTACATCATGAGTAACCGGCCTGGTGGTTTGGGCAGCACGGATATCTGGGTAAGTGATTTAATAGATGGCGAATGGACAGAGCCAAGGAACCTCGGAGCTCCTTTTAACTCAGCGGATTCAGATCACTGCTTATATTTTGGCGGTGAGAACTGGGACTTTGCCTATTGGACCTCTACCCGACCAGGCGGTTTCGGTGGGAATGACATATGGAAGTCACAGCGCGTTAATGGAGTATGGCAGGGCGCAGTGAACTTGGGATCGAAGGTAAATTCTGCAGCCAGTGAACACCACTCACTGCCTTCCGAAGATGGCAAATCACTGTATATAACCGCTACCAGGGCAGAGGGCTTCGGATTGGAAGATATATACGTGACCACACAGGACAACAAGGGTAATTGGAGTGATCTGGTCAATCTGGGACCGAAAGTGAATTCCGAACGGCATGATCGCTGCCCGGCTTTTTCCCCGGATTTCGAGTATTTTTTCTTCGATTCGGAACGGGCAGGAGGATTTGGTAACAAAGATTTATGGTATGTCCCTTATTCACAAATCGAAAGCATTCGCTGACTATTGTATGCCCTGGTCTCTCTGTTCCACTGGCTCGGGAGAGCCAAACGCTTGCTTGAATTCAGGCTGCAGGCCTTCCCAAGGACCCTCCAGGGTATAAACTGCGCTGGTTAGGCTATCCAATTGAGCTCCAAAAATACGATCAAAGATATAAGCGCCTACCGCTAAGGGCAGATTTCCCGTCGCCAAACCCAGCCACGGAATATTATCGCTAACTGGCAGTGTTACATACATTTCACCTAGTATTGTTTCTTCCTCCAGATCAATCTCACCGGTTACCTGGTACAAACTAGAAGGCCCAGAGATAACAAGTCGGTCTTCGATTTTGACCAAACCATCGTCTATAGTGACAAGGGCGGTAATTTCATCGTAACCAAGGCCACTGCGCAGCAGGTCATCACTAAGTCGCAAGCGGCGCATGATGGCATCAAAGTTAATGATGCTAATTAATTTAAGTGCCCCTGTGCCTCCCGAATCCTGCAGAAATCTTCCTTCGTAGATTTCCAGCTCAATGTTGCCACTTAAATTTGATGCAGAAAAGAATGCCGGCGTGCCGGGCCAATTGACATCAGTAATGAAAGAAGCATCATCACTCTCCAGGCTGGGAGCATAACCGTTTGCTGTGAGCACATCTGCTATGTCGTCTGCGTACAAAATACCACGCAATGCACTGGCATGTTTCTCACCGTCGTAGTACCAACTGAAATGAGGCACATATCGCGCGATCATTTCACCTGTTTCTTCGTCTACCGGCGGAGGATCATCCAGACCAGCACGCAAGCCTCGGAAATCAAATATTAAACTGCTGAACTCTGCACCGATTGCAGTTGGATCCAGGGTGAACTGCCAACTGCCGTAAGAGCGAAGGCCTATCGTAAATTCGTCCGTGGTAAAACGCATACGTGGCAGACTACGGGGATCAATTCTGGCCAACACATCGATGCGTTCCTCCTCCAGATCGGTATCGTCGACGATCTTTTCTTCCTCTTCACCCTGCAGGTGAAGATAATCGAGGTCGATTTGTAGATAATCCTCACCAAGATATGGAATAGTGACCCAGCCTTGCACTGAATCGCCGCCCAGCTTGGTTAGCCAGCCCTGCCCGATATCGTCAGGCTCGATCCGTATAGCAACATTCGGCAGCTCCTGCTCATAAAGTTCCATAGTGCCGACCAAGATATCAGCAAAAGCAACATTATCAGCGAATCTTTCTGCGGGATTTTCGATCGAACTTAACCCTGAGAAAAAATCAGTCCATTCATCTACAACAAAGCGATTTAATTCACCGACAATCGCTAGGCCATCAATTTCACTAGCAAACAAATTGGCACCATCAGATCCTTGGGCCCCTAAGTAAACTACCCCGTCTTCAATCGCTCCTTCTAGTAACTTTAAGTCGAACACCAGGTCGGAGCCATAACTGCCCGAAACCGACTGCTCATCCCCAAACTCTATTTCAACGTGTAACGGATATTTGGATGGTGCCGTCTTGGCGAACGGATACGGCAGCGAAAAACTAGCTCCTGTTAGATCAGAATCAATAACAAGACGATTTTGATTCACACTTTCAGTAGATTGATCGACAGTCAATTCCGCAGAGAAGTCAATTAGACCCTGAGCCTGAGCCAATAGGTCACGGACAAATCCGCTCTGCAGCGGCCAGTCCACTAAAGATTCTGGGCTTGCTGACCCCTTCACATTGACCTGCATCGTTTCAATCTTCCCATTTATCGATTGTGATGAAAGCTCCAACTCGGCGGGTTGGCCAAATAGCTGCCCAGTTAATTGGCTTGGTTCCAGGCCGGTTGTCGTATCAAAAACTACAGGCCCGGAAAGCTGGTTAACCTCGAGCCGGTAATCAGGGATATTAATTGTGTTCTCATTTAGTTCAATACCCAGACGTACAGTTGTATCGTTTTCACCCAGGTTCAGGGGGACCATTACGCCTATCCGCGCCAAAAAATCTCCAGCAACCTGCCATTTGGCAAATGTAGCTTTCAACGAATCTCCAACCGATGCTTGTCGTAAATACTCTAGCCCTGATGATGTTGGTCCAGTTAAACTGCCGCTGACCGTTAGCCTGTTTTCACCCAGCTCGTTGCGGCGAATCTCTCCTTGCACACCATCCATTCCAATACCCAAGCTGCTGCCGATCGGCACCTCGATATCGATATTGTTGTCATTAGTTAGGACATACCCAGATAAGCCTCCCAAATGAGGCCATTCTTCGCTGAATTTCAATTCTCCATCACGCAACAAATAAAAACTCTGAAACGTCTTAGTAATGGGGTCCGATCCACGAACCGAAGAACCGCGGAAAATTACGCCGCTGTTATAGACTTCTCCCCCAATAATCGCTCTATCAAGCCATTTCATGCTTTCGCGCAGATTTCCGGTAATATTAGAGCCATCAGGCAGATACAGAGATTTCTGAGCAGCATCGACTCGTTCAATTCCGACCAATAACTCGAGTTCGGCTTCTCGTTCACCGTCCGGAAAATCACGAATCCTAGAATTAAATTGAACACGGCCATCCACTGCCTCTGATTCGGCAACTATTACGTTGCTGAACAGTTCCACTTCCTGGACGTTAAAGAGATCGACATGAAAATCTAACTTCCCATTAACAAATGTGTAATCCCAAACCTTGGTAGAGACGCTCGGAATATTGATACTGAATTCATCTGATTCCACTTCGGCAATACCGGTTACATGGTTCAACGAGCTGTCATAATCCAATTGCAGGTAACCATTTATGCCCCACATCTTTGGCGACCCTTTTACCGACCCCATTTCAAGACTGGCTAGGTTGCTTTTCAGGAACAAGTTTTGTTGCGCGGCATTGCCGAGTGGCACATAAAGACTAAAATTCTCCAAAACCCCATTCGGCGCATACTGCTCAATGCGGTACTGGCCATCCGCGCTCAGATAACCACTGCTGGCTGTCAGCTCGGACACAAGCGCCAAGTTGATGTTGTCCGCTCTGACTGAAAGACTTACATCGGGCAGAAAGTATGCGTAGAGATTAAATCGGTGCCAGAAATGGTCCTCATAATTAACGGATAAATTCGCCATGGCCACTTCCCAAGCCTTACCCTGAGGGCCCCTGTTAAGACTGGCGACTCCGCTTACGTTCTCAAGCGTGATCGGATCTGAATCTTCTCCAAGAAGAGTTACACTTTCCACATCTGCATCGGTTACGATTCGATCAACTTGGCCATCCTTAAGCGTTACCCAAAAATTGCCTCCCCCTACCAATTGCTCGACTCTGTAGTCAGCGACAGGCTGACCACGTAACAATCTAGAAAAATCTGTCGGTGGAATATCTATGTAGACCTGGCCATCAATTTCAGACAATTCGTTGCCTTCAACTTCGAAGGAGAAAGCAATCTGCTCACCACTTTGTTCGAGATTTGCGTTTATATGCAAAAAATGTGTTTGCTCCAGGTTTTGTACAGTCGCCAAACCATTTCTTAGAGTGAAGCTATTACCCAGATTTGTTTCAACATTTATTACAACATTGCGCAAATTCAGGGTAGATACACGCTGGAAGGCTTCAAAAAAGGGTTCCAGATTGATCCCTCTGTCGCTGGCCAGACTCGTCCCGCTCAGCTGCCAACTACCCTGCGCGGTTTGTTCAACATCCACTTCCAGGGTATCGACTACAAAGTCTGAAAGCACCCACCGCAGTTGCTGCAAGCTGCGCGGTATATCAATGATAATCGTGGCACTGTCAAAGATAAGGGCACTGGTGTCGTCGGAAGAGAATCGATTCTGATCTCTGCCAACTAACAGTTGCAATCCATTAATTTGGATCGAGGGGTTAAATCCTTCGAAACCACCAGTCAGGGACTCTATGCTGACTGGTAATCCTGTGAGCTTGAAGATTAGGTTTTCAAAAAAAGGCGCATAGTTCGAAACACTTGGCATAAACTGCCGCCCAGCGCTCACATAAACCGCCAGCAAAACCACTGCTACAAGCACCAGTAATAGTGCTCGCCGGTAAATTCGTTGGATAATGTTAATAAACATATTTATGTATCGTTCTTGTCCCCACACCGGTTGAATCCAGCCCGGTTTAACGGAAAGTTTCTCAGACCTTCATTATCCTATTCGTTAATGTAGCGCAGGCTTCCTGAACTGGAACTGAAAGCAAATTGAGGCTAATCAAAGCACAGGAACTCTCTATCCCACTAGAAGAGAACTACGTCGAATTGCTCCTGAGTATACATAGGTTCCACTTCGATTTTGACCGTCTTATTTACCAATTCTTCAAGCTCGGCAAGAGTATCCGATTCCTCATCAAGCAGACGGTCCACCACAAACTGGGACGCTGTGACAAGTAGTACGTTATTCTCGCAGGCTCGCACGATGCGAAGAATTTCCCTGAAGATTTCGTAGCAAACAGTTTCGGCGGATTTCAGGGTGCCTCTGCCATCGCAAACCGGACAATGGCTGTTTAGTATTTGACCGAGGCTCTCTCGAGTGCGCTTACGGGTCATTTCGATAAGGCCCAATTCCGATATCCCAGTTACAGATGTACGGGCATGATCCTCCTCCAGAGCTCTATTAAAAGCACGCTCCAGCTGACGTTGGTGTTCTGGATCTTGCATATCGATAAAATCAACGATGATTATTCCTCCAAGATTTCTGACTCGTAATTGGCGGGCTATTGCAGTTGCTGCCTCAAGGTTGGTTTTCAGAATAGTTTCGGCATGATTACGATTGCCGAGGTAACCACCGGTATTAACGTCGATGGTGGTCATCGCTTCGGTCTGGTCAATAATCAAATCACCGCCGGATTTAAGCTTGACCTGCCGCCCTAGCGCTTTTTTAATTTCACCTTCAAGGTTGTAAAGATCAAAAATGGGTCGGTCAGCTTCATAGTACTCGATACTGGCCTTCAAATCGGGAATGAAATCTTCCAGAAATCGGCTGATATCATCAAAAGATTCTCTGTTGTCAATGCGAATATTCTCTACTTCCTGAATAATCAGATCTCGTACCGCGCGAATATATAAAGGGGCTTCCTGGTAAACTCGTTTTATGCTCTTGCTCCCTGTAATACGCTCATCCACCTTGCTCCAAAGGCGTTTCAGGAATCGAACATCTTCAAGAAGTTCTTGCCCGCTGGCCCCCTCAGCGGCAGTGCGAATTATAAACCCGCCCTGGTCCGCAAGACCTTCCAGTTCCAGGCATTCACGCAGCTCATTCAACAGACGCTCACGCTCTGCTTCCTCTTCCAGCCGCTGGGAAATAGCAAGGTGTGTGCTGCGTGGCAAGTAGACCAAATTTCGCGAAGGCAGCGTTATATGAGTAGTCAACCTAGCTCCTTTGTTGCTGATGGCGTCTTTCGCCACCTGAACAACTAAGGACTGCCCTTCACGCAAAAGCTCCTGTATAGCCTTATTTCCATTATCCCTGACCTCAAACCCATCGTCATCTATGATCGAAACATCTGAAGCGTGTATAAAAGCCGCTTTTTCCATACCAACATCGACAAAGGCTGCTCCCATACCCGGCATCACCCGTACTACACTTCCCTGGAACACATCCCCTACGTGTCCGTGTTTGTTATGACGCTCGACGAAAATTTCCTGCAACAGTCCGTTTCCGATCAATGCCACCCGAGTCTCCATAAGGGTAACGTTAATTAGTATTTCTTTGCTCAATATCCGCTCCGAAACTAGTCACGCAATTAATGCCAAATTCACTTAGTAGCTTAGCCGTTTCATATAATGGAAGACCCATGACTCCACTGTAACTACCGTGCAGCGTTTTAACAAACACGGCTCCTAATCCTTGGATACCGTAAGCTCCCGCTTTGTCAACCGGTTCTCGGCTTTGCCAGTACGCTTCGGCTTCCTGTTCGCTGATGCGACAGATCTTTACTTTGCTCTCTGACACGCTCACCCGTTTTTTATCCGATGTTGCTACAGCCACGGCTGTTAAAACAAAATGGGCCTTGCCCGATAGTAAGCGCAGCATCCGAAGTCCATCTTCTTTATCCTCGGGCTGCCCAAGAACAGAACCCTTAAAGACAACGACGGTATCGCCACCAATAACCAAGCTAGTGGCTTCATCGGTCAGTTCAGCCTGCGCAGCTTGTACTTTTTCTATAGCCATCCGCCGCACGAAATCAATTGGTACCTCGCCGGGATGTTGGATCTCATCGATATCCTGCACAGCCACGGTGAACTCCAACCCAAGCTGGGACAATAACTGTCGTCGACGCGGAGAGGTGGAAGCTAGAATAATTTGAGGACTTGTCATGAATCGCACTACAGCACGTGCTTAGTGCACGTCAAAACTTCGCCGTATCTGTCTGAGCAAGTAAAACAATGAAGGCCAGAGGACCGCACTTGTTAATGCGGCCATAAGAAACATCTGATTAGATTGCACGGTTTGTCCAGTCAGGATCTGTAACCAGTGACAAAACATCAGATTCAGCCCAACCAGTACTAACACCATTCCAGCCTGCTGTAACGAAGAAAACATCCGGAGCCTCAGGTGCAAACTAAGCGTGACGTAAGCAATTATAACCAAAGCCATTGCATTCAGACCCAGGATAGAGCCTTCTAGGATGTCTAGGACAAGCCCTGCAAACCAGGCGAAACCGATCCCGATGCGATAGGGAAGGGCCATCGCCCAGTAAATGAGTACCATCGGCACCCATTCAGGACGATAGTTCATTCCCCATTGCGGAAACGGCAAGATAGCCAGCAAGTAGGCGATAAAAAAAGTAAAGAATATCACCCAGCTTGCATGCGCTTTTCGCTGCATAGCTACTCCTGCTGGCCTGCGGATTCTGTTTCATTTTGCGCTCCCTGGCTATCTCTGCCAGCAGGCAATAAAGTTTTATCGGATTCTATGTCATCAGTTGCTGGATCGACGGCATCATTCTGATTAAAAACCAGCATGACGTGGCGAGTACTATTTATCTGGGCTAAGGGCCTAGCCCTAACTGTGGCAAATTCCTGACCTGGGTCTACATATACGCTGATGATTTCAGCAACCGGGTAATTCTTGGGATAAATCTGGCCCATTCCAGAGCTCACTAACAGATCTCCTGCGAGTATATCTTGAGTCTGGGTAACAAATTCAAGCTCCAGCTCCGTCGCATTGGTTCGACTTCCTCGCGCCAGAGCTCGTTCGCCATTTCGGTTTACCTCAATCGGTGTGACATGATGAGAATCAGTAATAAGTAATATCCAGCTCGTGAAAGGTAGCACTTCATCTACTTGACCCATTAGTCCATTAGCATCCAGTAGGGGTTGACCGGCAAACACACCATCTCGGGCTCCTTTATTGATCAATACCCGTTTCGAGTACGGATCAGGCGAAATATTAATTATCTCCGCCGGCATTACCTCCCCCTCAATTACCTGAGTCGCATCGTCGAGTTCGAGTAGCCGGCTATTCTCACTAGCTAGGCTTTCTAGCAATTGCAATTCCTGTTGGGCGACCAGTAATTCCTCTCTTAGATATTCGTTCTCTTCCAGCAGATCGGTGCGGGACACGAAGACATCGTCTATCCAAAGGGAAACACGAGCAGGGATATCAGAAACCCAATAGACGGGCGCGGTCGCATAACCGAGACCGAATCGGACTTTTTCAAGATAACCGAAACGGTTATCAGCAAACATGATACACACTGATAATAGGAGAAAGGCGAGAGTCCGGTATTCCAGTGCAACGCCTTTTATGAACAGGGTCTTATCGATGGCTGGACTACCTCAGGTTTGGATGGCAGAAATTATAGAATCTGCCCTAACCGGCGTAAATGAGCGTTTTTCGCTTAGACCGTTACTCCAAGCTTGCCAGATCAACGTCGTTGGCATCCATCAGCTCCATGGCCTTACCGCCGCCGCGAGCGACACAGGACAGGGGGTCTTCCGCCACAATCACCGGCAATCCGGTCTCTTCCGACAATAATTTATCAATATCCGTCAAAAGAGCACCACCTCCGGTCAGAACCAAACCGGACTCCGCGATATCGGACGCTAATTCTGGAGGAGACTGTTCTAGGGCACTCTTCACCGTCTGCACAATAGCAGAAAGCGTTTCCTGAAGGGCCCCGAGGATCTCGTCGCTGTTCAGGGTAAAACTGCGGGGTATACCTTCTGCAAGATTGCGCCCTCGCACATCGATTTCGCGCAGTTCCTGTGTATCGGAAGCATAACCACAACCAATTTCTTTCTTGATGCGCTCTGCTGTGGCATCGCCTATGAGGCTTCCGTAGTTACGGCGAACATGTGAGATAATGGCTTCATCCATTCTGTCTCCCCCTATCCGCACCGATTCTGAATATACCACGCCGTTGAGGGAGATAATCGCGAGCTCAGTAGTCCCTCCTCCAATATCTACCACCATCGACCCGGTCGCCTGTTCCACTGGCAGCCCGGCACCAATAGCTGCTGCCATTGGTTCCTCAATCAAGCGCACTTCTCGGGCTCCGGCACTGGCAGCCGATTCACGAATGGCACGGCGTTCAACTTGGGTCGATTTACAGGGCACGCATATCAATACACGCGGGCTAGGTGGAAAGAAGCTATTTTCGTGAACCTTGTTAATAAAATGCTGCAACATTTTTTCAGTCACCTGGAAATCGGCAATTACACCATCCTTGAGGGGTCTTATGGCCACTATATTGCCTGGTGTTCTACCCAACATGCGCTTTGCATCAGATCCCACAGCGGTCACCGTTTTCTGGCCGTTATGAGTTCGAATAGCAACAACCGAAGGCTCATTCAACACAATGCCTTCATCACGCACATAAATGAGCGTGTTCGCCGTCCCTAAATCGATTGATAGGTCATTGGAGAACATTCCCCGAATTCTTTTTAACATTGATTTCCGTTTACCTCGATATAAAGATTCCAATCCCGACGGCCATTGTTATTAAGGCGGCAAGTACCCCCGATGATTTAGGGTACGTTGAGGAATTGTCGCATTCTTTAGTAACGATCAAATGTGACTAATGAAATCACCTTGAGCTTTAGACCGCGAGATTTACTATAAGTTTGGCCTAAGTAGGTGAATTTCAAGTATAATCTCGCCTCTTCGCGATTAGGCGCACTCTAGCAACCGTAAAGAGTTAGAGCAAGTGGCACTCGGCATTTAATTGAGTCAACAAACCCTGCACCTGCTCTTTCCTAGCACTGGTTTCTTCGGGAGTTATTGGATGGCTTTAGATAAGTCTGAAGTAGAAAAGATCGCCCATTTGGCTCGGCTGCATATCAGTAGAGCTGAGGCTGAAGAGGTGATGAGCCGCATTACTGACATCCTGGCCCTTATCGACCAGATGCAATCAGTTAACACAGATGATATCGAACCACTGGCGCACCCATTGGACGCATTGCAGCGCCTACGCGCCGATGAGGTCACTGAAGTAGTTCATCACGATGACTTGCAATCTTTAGCACCAGAAGCCCGTGACGGACTGTACTTGGTTCCCAAAGTTATCGAGTAAGACCCGGCTGGTATTACAGAATGAAGGGAACCGTTATCCGATGATCGAAAAAACCGTCACCGAAATTGCCGCCGCTCTCAACGCTGGTGATATATCCAGCGTTGAACTACCACAGACTTATCTAGATCGCATTACACAGTTCAATGGAGAGCTTAATGCCTATATAACTGTGTGTGCAGATTCTGCCCTAAGGCAGGCAAAAACAGCCGATGAGAAACGTGCTAAAGGCAGCAATTCTCCCCTGCTCGGCGTACCGCTGGCTCATAAAGATATATTTTGTACGAATGGTGTAACTACCACTTGCGGTTCACGTATGCTGCATAATTTCGTAGCGCCTTATGATGCGACTGTTGTTGAGAAATTCAATGAAGCTGGCACGGTCATGCTGGGAAAGACAAACATGGACGAATTCGCCATGGGTTCTTCCAATGAGACCAGTTTCTTCGGGCCTGTGAAAAACCCTTGGGACACGAAGCGTGTGCCTGGAGGCTCGTCAGGTGGATCGGCTGTTGCCGTTGCCGCTGACCTTTGTGCCATGGCTACTGGTACCGATACCGGAGGTTCTATCCGACAACCCGCAGCCTTCTGCGGTATTACTGGGTTCAAGCCCAGTTATGGGAGAGTATCTCGCTGGGGAATGATTGCCTTTGCCTCCAGCTTGGACCAGGCAGGCCCATTGTGCAAAACTGCTGAAGATGCTGCTCTTATGACTAATGTAATGGCAGGCTTGGATAAGAAAGACTCTACCAGCATCGATAAACCGGTAGAAGATTATACTGCATCACTGAGCAATTCTTTGGATGGTTTGAAAATTGGCGTTCCAAAACAGCACTTTGCCGAGGGTCTGACCGCAGGGGTGGAACAAACCATACGCGAAGCACTGAAAGAATACGAAAATCTCGGCGCTACGATTACAGAAATCGATCTTCCCAATAATCATTTATCTGTCAGCGCATATTATGTGGTCGCTCCCGCAGAAGCTTCTGCAAATCTTTCCCGCTATGACGGTGTGCGTTACGGCTATCGTTGCGAAAATCCCGCTGATCTTGAAGATATGTACAAGCGAACACGCAGCGAAGGGTTCGGAGAGGAAGTCAAGCGCCGTATCATGGTCGGCACCTATGCCCTATCAGCAGGTTTCTACGATGCATACTACAGAAAAGCCCAGAAGATCCGGAGACTAATCAAGAATGATTTTATAGACGCATTTGACGAAGTCGATGTAATTATCGGCCCCACTTCACCTCATACGGCATTTGAAATAGGAGCCAAGACTGACCCAGTAACCATGTACCTTGAAGATATTTACACTATTGCGGTAAACCTGGCCGGCCTTCCTGGCATCTCAATTCCGGCGGGCATGACCGACGGACTTCCAGTTGGTATGCATATTGTGGGCAGTGACTTTGCAGAAGCGAAAGTACTGAACGTGGCCCACCAGTTCCAGCAGCAGACCGATTGGCACCAGTATAGGCCAACTGCATTCGGGCAGGAGAACTGAGCATGGAATGGGAAACCGTTGTAGGACTGGAAGTCCACGTTCAACTCTCTACCGAATCCAAACTATTTTCGGGTGCGTCCACCCAATTTGGAGCGGAACCTAATACCCAGGCAAATATCTACGACCTCGCCCTGCCGGGTGTACTCCCTGTGCTCAACCGAGACGCGCTAAAGCATGCCGTAAAGTTTGGCCTCGCTATCAACGCATCGATTAACAACACATCGATATTTGATCGCAAAAATTATTTCTATCCGGATTTGCCGAAAGGTTACCAAATCAGCCAGCTGGATTTTCCCACCGTCGGTAAAGGGTCGCTGACGATTACTCTGGAAGACGGCGAAGAGAAAATTATCGGTGTAACACGAGCGCACATGGAAGAAGATGCTGGCAAGTCTTTGCACGAAAATTTTCACGGCATGTCGGGTATTGATCTAAATCGGGCCGGCACCCCACTTCTTGAAATCGTTTCGGAGCCGGATTTGCGGAGCGCCAGAGAGGCGGTGACCTACTTAAAGAAATTGCATTCCATTATTCGTTACCTGGACATTTCAGATGCCATCATGGCGCAGGGGTCCATGCGTTGTGATGCCAATGTTTCGATACGCCCCATGGGTGAAACTGAATTTGGTACCCGCACCGAAATCAAAAACATTAACTCTTTTCGCTTCGTGGAAAAAGCCATTAATTACGAGGTCCAACGCCAACAAGATATTATCCAAGATGGTGGCCGGATTGTTCAGGAAACCCGATTATATGACGCGCATCGGGATGAGACACGAACCATGCGCAGCAAGGAAGTTGCGAATGACTACCGTTACTTCCCCGAACCTGATTTGCTTCCGGTTGTTATCGATCAGGCATTTATCAATTCCATTCGGGCAACATTGCCGGAGCTACCCGATGCCAAGAAAACCCGTTTTGCCAAAGAATTCGGCCTTAATGATTACGATGCCAGTGTGCTAACCAATAACCGAGACATGGCAGACTATTTCGAATGCGTTGCCAAAAGCAGCGGTGATGCCAAGCTTGCTGCTAACTGGGTTGCTGGCGAACTTCAGGCATTGCTGAAAAAGAATAACTGGGAAATAAAGGAGTCACCCATCCAAGCTGATCGTTTGGCAACATTGATCGCACGAATCAAGGACAACACTATTTCAGGCAAGATTGCCAAGGCAGTTTTCGAAGCCATGATCGAAGATTCCTCCAATGTGGACGACATCATCGAGGCAAAGGGATTAAAACAGATTACTGATATTGAAGAGATAGCGAAACTAGTGAACGAAGTCATCGCCAATAATCCCGAGCAAGTGGAGCAATTCAGAGAAGGTAAGGAGCAGGTGCTGAGTTACCTTGTAGGACAGGCCATGAAGTTATCGAGAGGCAAAGCTAACCCTGGTCAGGTTAATCAGATTTTAAGAGAAAAACTCAAATAGCAGAACTCATCACGGCAAGCTTCCCTGAAGTGGTAGTATTTTGTAGGAGCAAAACCTGCTTCATGTGAATACCTGGTCATTAATATCTCCGAGCGGAAAAGAATTCGCAAAAGACAATCAAACGAATGAGAGAAGGTAAGAAAAGTGGTGCGGAAAGAACACAAATTGCTACTCGCGATGAGGAGTGGTCTGACGAGCGCCTGAAAACTTTTCTTTTTCTCGAACCACCTGCAGGTATCCCAGCTGATTACAATATCCTGCTTAAAGCCTACCGTGGTATGACCGCCAAATTTTTTGCTCGCTTTATCCCTCTCTTCATAGAAGAAGGCAAAGATGTCAACGCTGCCCTAACAGACGATAGTACTTTCCTGGACCTCGTCTCAAAACACCGGAAGTCCACTGACTATGTGGCAACACTAGAAGAAGCAGGAGCCGTAAGGAACAAAACCCCAACTTAAGCACCAGCCGGATCCTATTGGGGCTAGTTGCGGCGTCGCCTCGGCCTGCTCCCTGACTTGGATGAACCTCCAACCACCTTTCTGAAACGAGATTCACGCACAACGCCCGGGGCCTGTTTCAGCTGGTTATCTTCCGGGTGTATGCAATCTAGCTTGTTACCGAGTATTTCTTCGATAGCCGGCAGGAGAAACGAATCCTCTTCGCAGGCAAAGCTGATGGAAGTCCCTATTGCGCCAGCACGACCAGTGCGACCAATTCTATGCACGTAGTCTCCGGCTTCTTCCGGCAACGTATAATTTATAACGTGACTAACATCATTTATATGTAAGCCGCGACCGGCAACATCTGTTGCGACGAGAACTTGTAATTTGCCGGATTTGAATGCTTCCAATGTCCGTATACGTTTAGGTTGTGGAACCTCTCCGGAAAGCATGCCGCAATTTACACCATTACGATAAAGATCATCCGCCAGTTTTCTGACCTGATCACGACGATTACTGAACACCATCACCTTATCCGCCCCCGGTTCAGCAATAAGGTTGTAGAGCAATTTGTATTTGTCTGCAGCAGTAACAAGGTAAACGATTTGATCAACCGCCTCAGCGGCAACTTTTTCCGGCTCCGCCTCGACCATAATGGGATCTATAGCCCAACGACTGGCCAACTCAAGTATTTCGGGGTTGAAGGTTGCACTGAACAACAATGTCTGCCGACAGTCCTTTTTGGGTGTGCGAGATACAACCCGCCGAACCTGTGGAATAAAGCCCATATCTAGCATGCGATCGGCTTCATCCAGTACCAGCAATTCCACCAGACCCAAATGGATTTTATCGTTCTGTATGAAATCCAGCAGCCGGCCTGGTGTGGCAACGACAATATCAACCGGCTTCGCTTCTAAAAGCCTATCTTGCTTGGCATACTCTTCACCACCCACCAAGGTTACAGTGTAAATATCACAGCATGCGTTTAACTCTTGGGAATCACTGCCAATTTGAATGGCGAGTTCCCGGGTAGGCGCTACTATTAACGCTCGGGGCTCGGCGATATAGCGTTGCTCTTCGATCGGATTGGACAACAGGTCGTTGATGATAGTAATCAAAAAAGCTGCAGTCTTGCCAGTTCCAGTTTGCGCGCGCCCGGTTACATCATGACCGGCAAGAGTATGCAACAAACTTTGGGCTTGGATAGGGGTGCAGTATTCGAAACCAAGCTTATTGATCGCATCCCGCAATGGCTTCTGCAGATCGAAGTCATTGAAAGATACTACTGCTCTATCGATCTCTTTATTCATCGAATCAGTGCTATTAATCCTCTATCCAGACTGCGTCTGAGCGCCGCATGATAGCGACATGTCGAAGATTTAGCTACTTCCGTCGGAACCTCCACAAGCAGGACAGCTCGGATCACGGGGAAGTTTCATCTCGCGCCATTGCATTGCGGTAGCGTCTAACAGCAACAATCGGCCAACGAGGCTATTACCTATGCCAGTAATAAGCTTGATCGTTTCCATCGCTTGCACTGAACCTATTATGCCAACTAGTGGCGCCATCACTCCGTTTTGTGAACAGCTTGCGTCATCATCGCCACATTCACTATATAAACACTGGTAACAGGGGCTCTCGGGATTTCCTGAATCGAAAACAGCTATCTGTCCTTCCATTCGAATAGCGGCTCCTGACACCAAGGGTTTTTTGTTTTTCAAGCAACTCTGATTTACAGCGAATCGGGTATTGAAATTATCGCTGGCATCAACGACGACATCGGCACTCACAACCACCTGCTCCAAAAGATCGCCCTCCAAGCGGTTTTTAATTTGAGTGATGCGAACGTCTGGATTCAGTCCTTTTAGTGTGGTCTCGGCAGAACTTACCTTCGACTCACCCAGGTTACTCTGCTCATGAGCTATCTGCCGTTGGAGATTTGTTATCTCAACGGTATCGTCATCGGCAATAATCAGATGTCCAACTCCGGCCGCAGACAAATACATGGCTGCCGGGCATCCTAGCCCTCCCATGCCAACAATTAAAACAGTCGCATCAACCAGTTCCTGCTGGCCAGCCACATCCATCGTTGGCAGCATAATTTGACGACTGAAGCGAAGTAACTGTTCATCTTTCATTTTTTACTCAATGTACTGCCGAGTCATGACCAATGTGCGCATACCATTCGATCGTTGCCTGTGTAGTCCTTATAGCCCAGCACAGAAGCAAATCCTTCCTTTAACAATAAAGCTTTTAAACTAGCCTGTTGATTGAATCCGTGCTCCAACAAGAGCCAGGCGTCTTTTTTTAGCACTCTCTTACTTTGACATATTATTCGCCGCAATGATCCCAGCCCTGCACTGTCAGTGATCAAGGCTATTTTTGGCTCAAAAAGCAGAACGCCCTTCTCCAAATGATTATCTCCTAACTGAACATAGGGAGGATTGGCCACAATCATATCGTATTGATTTGCTGCCAAACCATCACACCACGAAGCGAGACTGAACTCAATATTATTCGCTTGCTGTTCTTGCGCATTGAGTTGTGCTAGCTGTAGAGCCCCTTCGCTAATATCCACAGCGGTGATATGCCAGCCAGGATTACTTCGCGCTAAAGCGATCGCGATGGCACCACTACCCGTACCTAGATCGGCAACCTTCGCGTCTTTGCTGCCCAATCGCTGACCCAGCTCCAACGCCTTTTCAACTATCAACTCGGTCTCGGGTCTTGGAATCAATACGCGCTTGTCAACTCGAAGTTTGAAATCCCAGAAACCCGTGTGTCCGATAATATAGGCGACAGGTTCACCGGCTGCTCGCCTCTCGAGGAATCCTTTGTAAGATTCAAGATGCCGCTCGCTAATCGACTCATTTGGCCAACTGTAGAGATATCCCCTGGTTTCCCCAAGCTCGTGCGATAGAAACAGCTCGGCGTCTAGCTTCCAGCTCGCGCTAACCTTTTTCAGGCTTTCGCCCCTGGCCAGGGCTTGTTTAATGGAAATCGACATGGTCGTTGGGCACTTCGAAATTACTATGAGGTTCCCTACTCCTCAGAGGCAAGCCCCGCAAGTTGATCCGCCTGATACTCATTAATTAGTGGCTGGATGATCAACCCCAACTCCCCAGCCATTATCTCCTGGAGGTTATATAAGGTAAGCTTTATACGATGGTCCGTCACTCGCCCCTGCGGGTAATTATAAGTCCTGATTTTCTCCGAACGATCTCCACTGCCAACTAGCTTACGCCGCGTATCTGATTCCTCTTGCTGCTGGGTCGCCTGCGCCTGATCTAGCAACTTGGACTGCAATAGAGACATAGCACGCGCCTTGTTCTTATGCTGGGAACGTTCATCCTGGCATTCCACCACAATACCGGTCGGGATATGGGTAATACGGATCGCCGAGTCGGTCTTATTCACGTGCTGGCCGCCAGCGCCGCTGGCACGAAAAGTGTCGATGCGCAGATCGTTTTTATTGATATCTACTTCGTCAACCTCTTCCAACTCAGGCATGATGGCGACAGTGCAGGCCGAGGTGTGAATTCTGCCTTGGGTTTCGGTTTCCGGTACTCGCTGCACACGATGGGCTCCGGATTCGAACTTGAGCTTCTCATATACATTTTTACCTTCGATGCGGGCAATGACTTCCTTATGGCCTCCATGTTCACCTGGTCGTTGGGTGATAATTTCGAATTTCCAGTTCTGTAGCTCAGAATAACGCGCATACATTCGAAACAGATTGCCAGAAAAAATTGCTGCCTCATCTCCTCCAGTTCCGGCGCGAATTTCCAGAAACACATTGCAGCTGTCCTGGGTATTTTTCGGAAGCAGTAGTTTCTGAAGTCTCAAATGTAAGCCCTCAAGTTCTTGATTACTGCTGATTATTTCCTCTTCAGCCATGGCCCGAATTTCAGGATCAGAATCTTTCTCCATCTCTCTGGCTTGCTCCAGATTTCCACTAACCTCTCGGAACCGATTGTAATTTTTAACAATCTCTTCCAGTTCCGCATATTCCTTCGACAAGCCCCGAAATTTGTTTTGATCTGCAATAATCTCGGCATCGCTGAGGAGCGCTTCGAGTTCATCGAAACGATCTTTCAGATTATCCAGTTTTGCACGTATGGAATCTTTCATCGCTAAGTTGCTACCGCTTAAAATTCGTCCGCATCACCCAAGCCATAGAGTTCCTGGGTGAGCCTGAGCAATTCATCCCGACCTTCTGCACTGGCTTTTTTCATTTGCACCGAGGGCGAGTGAATCAGCTTATTAGTGATCGCCCGGCCTAAGCTTTCCAACACCTTTTCCGTGGCCTCCCCCTTTTCCAACAACTTGATCGCCCGCTGTATCTCCACGTCCCTAATAGCTTCGGCTTTGTCACGGAAAGCCCGAAGCGTAGCGACCGCGTTCAGGGAACGAACTTGCTTCAGATATTCGCTAACTCCGCGCTCGATGATAGACTCAGCCTGCTCTGCTGCTTCCTCCCGGCTCTTCTGATTGTCTTCAATTACTTCGCTAATATCATCGATGCTGTAAAGGTAGGCATCTGCAATATCACCTACTTCCGCTTCAATGTCCCGAGGTACTGCCAGATCGATAAGTAGCATCGGTTCGTGTTTGCGCTGCTTGAGGGCTCGCTCAACAGCTCCTTTACCAAGAAATGGC